>NZ_JBFRVM010000209.1:0-1765 GCF_041475145.1 Vibrio sp. 10N.222.49.A3 | reverse complement strand
GAGGGTGCGCTGGGTGCGTTTTTTCATAATAAATATCCTTATTGAGTGATAAATTTATCAAGTGTTTGGTCATGATGGAGTAAAAGACCTCCTTGCCTGAGAAGCTGGGAAGAAGGGTTAGGTTGTCCTAGGCAGACCGTGCAACGTGCAAATTAAACGGCGCGTGGGGAGAAAGGTTAAAATCGACAGGTATAGGCACGCATCATAAAGAAAACAGAGAAGATTTCGCGTACTTCAAACCGCGATTACGACTCACATGTTGCTTCCAATTTTGAGCGCTAATGATGGTGTTCTTAAGCTTCCGATAACGTTTTTTACAAGCATTCTTTGAAGCTGGGAGAGTGAGACGGTTAACTGATTGAACTTGTTTTTGAACCGCAACAAAATGAACACCCTTCCAATAGAAAGGGAATGAAAGGTGTCCAGTAAAAGACAGTAAGGCGGCAAACGCCATGTGTTCACGCCCGACCGTTCCCAGTTCTTTGACGCTGACAAAATCCCCTTGTTCAACAAAGTGGCCTAATACATTCGCCGCCTCATCTGTACGACAATGTCCGTAGATAATCTGCATCGTTCACACTCCTTTTTAGGACATTGTTTTGTTCTTTTAAAAAAGCAAAACAATGGGCTCTCTTTCAAGAGCCGTGCTACAAACTGGCTTGAGCATTCTTGTAGTAGAATGCGCACATCCAAAGGGTGTGGTGTCTGGTATTCCCAAGTAACTCTATTTCACCACTCAACCAGCGTGCTTAATTGAGTAGAAAAACAGCCTTGGACGTCGCCCCAGAGAGGGCTCCTGAATTTGTTAGGCATATTACGCAGGCCTGCGCCCCTCTGCGGCGCTTTTTGCAATCGTGAAGGCAGCCCACCTTCGAGGCCATCTGAAATAAGATCTCAGACGGCAATATCATTCGTTACAGCGACCAATTGGGAAAACGTTTGAGATGATCTTCTAATCGAAGTTTCCCTTCGCGCTTTTTGGCCCGTTCTGCTCTTTTCGCCGATAGCGTTAACGTTTTATTCGCGTTTGCTGAAAGACTAAAAGCGATACCGACTTCCTTGTTATCAACCCTACATTCTGATTTCAAATTCATACAAAATCCTTTTCAATTAAGAAAAACCGAAACGACCGAGTTCAAACTGAAATATCGCTGAACCCTCTAGTCGTTCAAAAGTGACCCAGAATTATTAAACTTATTTGCTTTTGTGATGGGCCTCTCAATCTTGCAATTTAACATAACAAATATAATACGCACCAAATTAAACTTTTGATTTTAATGGTTATTTTATTAAATTTAACGTTGCCTTTGTTTTTAATTTTAAATAATTAATCCATTAATTATTTTTATTGGGATTCTTTGATGTGCTATAAATTTTTCAAGGTTATTTGTTATCTCATTGTTATTTATCTGCTATTTTTGGTTACGCATTATATTTGTTATGTTAAGGGAAAAATCCCAAGGCACACTTAGCGTTTGAAATATCAGGCGACGACACGCTATACTTACCTGAGGTCTATAAGGTTAAAACACACGACATTGCTTACTCCTGTAGTGTCCAATGTCGTGTGTTTTTTCTAGGATTTAGAGTGTGTTAGAGGTGGTACTCTGACTATATAGCACTCGCAAAAAAGCCGACTTTCCAAGAGTAGTCGGCTTTTTTGTGTCTAAAAAACCGGCATTTGATTTCTTTTCCCGGTTGAGATAGGTTGAAATTTCACCGTTTGGACGGCCAATCCAAACACCCCAAAAACCTCTTGGACTTC
>NZ_JBFRVM010000208.1:0-954 GCF_041475145.1 Vibrio sp. 10N.222.49.A3 | reverse complement strand
GAGGGTGCGCTGGGTGCGTGTTTTCATAATAAATATCCTTATTGAGTGATAAATTTATCAAGTACATGGTCAGGATGGAGGGAAAGGGGGCTCCCTCCCACATCCTTAAGAAAACATCGAAGATTTCGCGTACTTCAAACCACGATTACGGCTCACATGTTGCTTCCAATTTTGAGCGCTAATGATGGTGTTCTTAAGCTTCCGATAACGTTTTTTACAAGCATTATTTGAGGTTGGGAGAGTGAGACGATTAACTGACTGAGCTTGTTTTTGAACCGCAACCAAATGAACGCCCTTCCAACAGAAAGGAAATGCAAGGTGCCCAGTAAAAGGCAACAAAGCGGCAAACGCCATGTGTTCACGCCCAACCGTTCCCAGTTCTTTGACGCTGACAAAATCACCTTGTTCAACAAAGTGGCCTAATAAACTCACGGCCTCATCTTCACGACAATATCCGTAGATAATCTGCATCGTTCACACTCCTTGTTAGGACATTGTTTTGTTCTTTTAAAAAACAAAACGATGGGCTCTCTTTCAAGAGCCGTGCTACAAACTGGCTTGAGCATTCTTGTAGTAGAATGCGCACATCCAAAGGATGTGGTGTCTGGTATTCCCAAGTAACTCTATTTCACCACTCAACCAGCGTGCTTAATTGAGTAGAAAAACAGCCTTGGACGTCGCCCCAGAGAGGGCTCCTGAATTTGTTAGGCATATTACGCAGGCCTGCGCCCCTCTGCGGCGCTTTTTGCAATCGTGAAGGCAGCCCACCTTCGAGGCCATCTGAGGTAATAATCCCAGACGGCAATCTCATTCGTTACAGCGACCAATTAGGAAAACGTTTGAGGTGATCTTCTAATCGAAGTTTCCCTTCGCGCTTTTTGGCCCGCTCTGCTCTTTTCGCCGAGAGCGTTAACGTTTTATTCGCCTTTGATGAGAGATTAAAAGCGATACCGA
>NZ_JBFRVM010000207.1:0-21164 GCF_041475145.1 Vibrio sp. 10N.222.49.A3 | reverse complement strand
TAACTGATCGGCATTAGCCAACTGGCTGCCTTTTTTGAACCTTACGTAAAAAGCTCTCTCTAACGCTATCGAGAACCCTGTATTTCTTTGCTTAATATTGCCTGCCACTCTTGTTCGGTAACCGGCATGATCGATAATCGGTTGCCCCGTTTAACCAGTGGCATTTCTGACAGTTCAGGCATGGCTTTAAGTGTTGCCAAAGGAATCAAGCGTTCAGTCACTCGCACAAACTCAACATCAACCATTATCCAGCGCGGATTATCGGGCGAAGACTTAGGGTCGTAGTAATTACTCTCTGGGTCGAACTGAAAGTGGTCTGGGTAGGCTTCTCTGGTTACTTTCGCGATCCCCGCCACACCAACTTTTTTACATGATGAATGGTATATCATCACCAAGTCTCCAAGCTTGACGTCATCACGCATCATGTTTCGAGCCTGATAGTTGCGTACACCCTCCCAACAAGAGGTTTTTTGTACTCTTAGAGTCTGAATAGAGAAGGTGTCGGGTTCTGTTTTAAATAACCAATATGCCATAATAAATCCAATTAACGGTTGCTCCGAGGAAGATATAACATGAAGGTAATGAAAAACCCAGTGACATGGCTAGTCGCGTTCGCTCTACAAGGCTGTGTTACGGCACCTGATACGCCGCAACAACCGGAACGGCCCCCAGCAACCTTGGATGAGCCACTGAGCATTCAACCGCAAGCCTTCATAATGCGTGGTCAGGTGGTGGTTGGTCATGAAAGCCGAACCTTCACTCCTTGCGGTAGCCAACAACAATACTGGTTAGACTTATCTCCAGAGTTAGCGCTAGAAGCACAAGGGCTCTCAACGAGACCTTACCAAGCCTTATATGGCGAGCTGATTGGTCACCTAACCGTGCCGAGCCAAACGGGGTATAACGCAGACTTCACAGCCCGTTTTGTGGTTGACCAAGTGAACATCCTAACCGCAGAGAACCCAGAGCGCTGCGACCAACCACTGCGTTCAACACGTGTATTCGGCAATGAACCTTTCTGGTCAGCAAGCTTCGATAAGGACCAGCTCAAATACACTAAGATGGGCGAACAGCCACAGATCCTCGATATTGAATCAAGCCGCACCACACTAAGCAGTCGCGATTACCAATTAGAAGGTAAAGCAGCGCAAGGCAAACTCAACCTTACAAAAGAGAGTTGCAGCGACGGCATGAGCGATTCTATCTATGGATGGCATGCCAAGCTTAACCTCAATGACAGTAACTATAATGGCTGTGCAACGGTCTCTAACCAAGATCCAACACTGGACTGGAGCGGGCTCTACTTCGCTAGCTCAACGCAAAACTCAGGGTTCTCTATCAACCTTGAACTCAACAATGACCACAGTGCTATCACGACTTATTCATACAGCAATGGAGACCCTTCTATTGTTGAGCAGGGCTTCTGGCAGCAACTGAACCAAAATCAGGTACAAGTGGTTATGACTCGCCACCAGCAACAGTATTTGATCTCCGAGCGTATCTTCACACTCGATAATGGCAAGCTAATCGCTGAAAAAGAGAAAGTGGGCAACGTGGTCTATCCGATTGCCAATGGCGGTCTGGTGCTATTCGAAGCTAAGAGTGCGCAAGCGCAAGCAAACACCCCCGCTAACGTTGATCTAACCGCTAAGCAGGTCAACTCCAGTGATCAACTTGATCCAAAAGTCGACCAAGCGATCCGCGAGTATTTTAAGATCAACAACAGCTCACCTGACGATACCAAGTACCGCTGGTTAACCTACGACCTCAACGGTGACGGCAAGGAAGAGTTGTTTGCTCAACTGGACTGGTGTGGCTCGGGTGGCTGTACACTGCTGATTTTCGAAAACCATCAAGATAACTGGCGCTTCAATAGCCGAGTGACACTGGTTAAGGGCGACATACGCTTAGGTAAATCGCAAAACCACGGCTGGCAGGATCTGATCTTCAATGTCAGTGGCGGTGGAGCAACACCTGCGAAGCACACACTGTCTTACACCGGTGTTAGCTACCCACTGAATCCAAGTGTCGCTCCAGTTGCAAATGATGCTGATATCAGCGACGTGGTTCTGTTTGCTGATGGCATATCACCAGCGCAAAGCGGAGTTAAGCTATAACCATGAGTAATCAACAAGCTTGCCCTGGTTGTGGCTTCACTCACCAGTGCGTTTGTCATCTAATACCGACGGTTGAAAGCCAAACTGATCTTGTACTATTGACTCATGAGAATGAGCTGTCGCGAGACACCAACACCGGAAAGCTGCTTCAGCAATCTCTTGAGCAGTGTCAGTCCTTGGTATGGCAAAGGAAAACACCACCAGCGGAGCTAATGGCACTGCTTGAAGATGAAACACGACAACCGTTTCTGTTATTCCCAAGTGATCAAAGCATCGAGTGTCAGCAAGCTGTGATGACCCAAGCCCAGAATCGTAAACCGCTATTCATCATATTGGATGGCACATGGCAAGAAGCGAAGAAGATGCTTAACAAGAGCTCGTGGTTACAAACCGTCCCACAAGTTCATCTGGACATCACCAGCGAATCCTCTTACACCTTGCGCCGCAATCAAGACAGTGGCCATTTGTGTACTTGCGAAGTGGGCATTGAATTGCTCAAATCTTTAGGTGAAAGCGAACCTGCCAAGCTCATTGATGACTACTACCAACAGTATCTAAAAGTATTCCACGCCAACAAATGTGGCCATGCTCTCAAATAGTTCAAGCAAGAGCGCGGGAAGACAACAGACACATTTCAGAACGGGACAGATACTGAAAACAAAAAGGGTGAACCATGAGCTCACCCTTTTTACATCGTACTTTAATCTATTGAACCATTTAGTGTTTCACGTGAAACGCACACTCTAGCTGTTCGTTGAAAAGAGATTTTACTCTCCCTATCAGAATAAGCGCTGAGGTTGACCAAAGTAGTAACCTTGCAGGTAATCGACACCCATATCCTCTGCGATTCGACACACCGGTTCATTATGTACGAACTCCGCAACTGTTTTAGCGTTCAGTATCTGGCACAAACTCACCAGTTGCTGAGCGATCTTGCGCTGTTTCTTATCTTTATCAATATTCCGAATTAAACTGCCATCAAGCTTTATGACTTGTGGTTCTAACTTCAATATCTCATCAATGTTCGAATAGCCGGAACCAAAGTCATCAACAATAATATTCACACCAAGGTCGCGGAAGTGATTACACACCTCGATCAAGCGACCGTAATCCTGAATTTGTTCCGTTTCTAACACCTCTAAGCCAATACGCTGTGGGTGACTGATTTTCTTGATGGCTTGCTCAAGGTGAAGAATGGTTTTCTCATTGCTAAAATCTTGTGGCGCCAAGTTAATTGAGAACGAATCGGTTCGCTGACTCATAAAATCAAAGGTACGCGTTATCATCTGGCGACTCAGACGTGTATAGAGGTGCGTTCCTTCTATGATTGGCAAGAACTTACCCGGCACAATCAGTTGTCCATCTTCTTCAATTCGAACCAAGCACTCGTAACTTTCTACCTGATGGCTGTGCGCAGAGACAATAGGTTGGGAACACGCCACAATATTCTGATTAAGCACCGCGCGACTGACACACGACAGCCAACCAAGCTGCTCTTGGCGATGCTTCTCCAATTGAATGAGCGTCTTGGCGCTCACTAGATGCTTGTTCTGACTCACGGCGCTGCGCCTAGCATCAATCGCCTTCAACAACAAATCATCAATCGAGGTCGTAGGAAAATCTCGACGGCTGGCTATGCCCGCACAGATGGATACCGACAGATAATCAATATCAGGCAACCCCGTTGGTTCAAAATTCACATGTTCCGTTTGGTCTGCAAATTCAGAAAAACGCTGATGAATATGTTCTTGCCCCACCCAGCTATCAAAGACCACCGCCCACTCACCGATACCAATGCTATAGAGCTGACACCCCTCATCAAAGAACTGCCACAGCGCCTTTTGAAAATACTCGCTTAAATCATGCAGAAGCTTGTCACCGACTCGATAGCCATACTTCTCATTGATTTGGCCAAATGTCGTGACTTTCAAAGCCAACAAATGACTATCGGTACTCATTTTTGACAGTTTTTCACGCAGCACGCTTCGATTAGGTAAACCTGTACGGCGATCAATTCGGTAGCTCGCGGTCAATGCGGTCGCTTGCTGTTGAATCTTACCCGCCATGCTGTTGTTCATGTCATCGACATCAAGCAGAGCATTTCGTATCAATGAAAACAGAGGGGAAATATTGGTCGCGGGTTGTGTCTCTAATGGCAATACCGCCTTGCCTTCACCTTCCCTAAGCGCAAGATAAGTGAGGCTATGATGCAAAATTCGTTGCTGGTCATTATCTTGATAGAGCTCTCCCATGCAGTACACGCCATAGGTGTCCGCTAATGCTTGGAAAACCTCAACCTCTTGGTTGCCATCAATGAAATCAATGCGCGAAGTGCAGTTATAGATAAAAAACTGTTCTGGTTTATGGGAAGTAATCTGTTGAACGCCCAGTCGGATTTGTTCTAGGGTCAATGAAGGGTGGTCATAACAAAACCGCACCTCATCACCAACCTGAAACGACCCACTGAATTCTATCTCTCCGCCCTCTGTCACCTTGAGCGGTAAGTGAGTGTTCTGGTCTTTTGGTTCACCGACCATCAAGGGGAAGTTATACAGTTGCTCAAAAGGGATTTCGAGACCGTCAGCAAGGTAACGATTATAGACTTCTCGGACAGGTATACCGTCCAATTCAGCTAGCCGATTATCTTGAGCGCCAGTCACTCGGAAGGTACGACCAATAGGATTCCATTCGCAGTAATACCCCTTAGTAATTGCGAGTTCAACACTGTGCAGTGCTAACATGACATAGGCATTTTCATAGCAAATACCATCGAGCATCACCCATCGTCCATGCTCTGTAATGGTCGATGCACCGCCACAAACAGGTAATGAATATATCGACTGCTCAAACGCTGAAAATAGATCTTGGTTATTTATCTGCAAGCGATCGGCGAAACAGAGAATGCTTTGAGTATCAGCATTACATTCAAGCTGCTGCCACATCGCTTGGCTATCCCGTCGAGGCTGCTCGCTATATTCGACAACACCACAAGTGTAAGACGTCGCCTCAAAGCGAGTAACAATAACATAGAGACCTTTATGCAGGATCACACCTTGGCTGATGTAGTGATTAGCGCTACAACCAATCAATTTGGCGTTGGGGAAAGTCGACTGAATTACTTGGCAGGCAGCCAACACCGAATCTTTCTCGAAAGAAGAAAACACCTGAATCAGTAGATTGTCATGTGGATGAAAATCTATCTTTTGCAATTCACGCTGGGTGCACTTAATGTCTTGTATCTGGAAAGAGGTCGATTGCATATTCACATTAATCGTTACGTTAATGATTTGTTATTGTGCTTATTATAGATAAAGCTTGCACGGAATACTTACAATCGTCTTATAAATAATGTGACGCTAGTTAGACATCATTCATTCCACTAAAGAGCCATCATCAGTGCCAGTGAAGCACTTTAAAAGCAAGTAACGTTAAGGTCGGAGGGTTTTAATAACTAAAACAGTCGCTTAGGCTCACCAAAGTAATAACCTTGCAGATAATCGACACCCATTTGCTCTGCAATTTCACAAACCTGTTGGTTATGGACAAATTCGGCAACTGTTTTGGCGTTAAACACCTGACACAAGCGTACTAATTGAGAGGCGATATTCCTTTGCTTTGGGTCTTTGTCGATATTGCGAATCAAGCTACCGTCGAGCTTTATGATCTGCGGCTCAAGTTTAATGATCTCATCAATATTGGAATAACCAGAACCAAAGTCATCAACAATGATTCTCGCCCCAAGAGCACGGAAGTGATCACACACTTCTATCATGCGGCCATAATCTTTGATCTGTTCAGACTCGAGAACCTCTAGACCAAGTCGAGTGGGGTCGTTCATACCACTAATCGCTGACTCGAGAACTTCAAGCGTCTTATCGCTCAGTAAGTCTTGTGGGGATAGGTTGATTGAAAAAGAACTCTGCTTATTTGCCATGTAGCCAATGGTGTTTCGAATCATGTGCCGGCTAAGGCGAGTATAGAGATGCGTGTCAGCAATAATGGGTAAGAACTTACCAGGGAGTACAATGGTACCGTCCGACTCCATGATTCTGACCAAGCACTCTTGGCCAATCATTTCGTGAGTACCAGACGCCACAATCGGCTGTGAGTAGGTGATAATGTTCTGATCTAAGATTGCGCGGCTTACACAGCTCAGCCAGCCTAGTTGTTCTTTACGATCTTCCTCACTCACCTGAATGTTTTTTGCATTAGTGATGTGAGTATTGTTCCGCACCCCGTAGCGTCGAGCTTCAATCGCTTTCAACAAGATCTCATCACCGCTATCAGCTAAGAAATCACAGCGACTAGCGAAACCACCACACAGAGAAACCGAAAGGTAGTCTATGTCGGTTAATCCATATGGCTCAAAATTAATATGCTCAATACCATCAGCAAACTCGACGAAACGTTGCTCTATCTTCACGCTATCGACACTCGCGTTAAAGATAATTGCCCACTCACCGACACCAATACTGAACAGTTCAACCTTTACCTTGGATTCCTTAGCCACACTAAGGTGCAATCGGTCGACAAAATGATTCGACAGATCAAGCAGTAATTGGTCACCCACTTGATAACCGTATTTTTCGTTAACTTGATGAAAATTAGTCAGCTTCAGCGTCAACAGATGTTCATTGAATAAAATCGTATTGAGGCGTTCTTTTAATACAATACGGTTGGGTAGCCCTGTGCGAGAGTCAATACGGTAGCTTTCAGTTAAGCGACGTGCCTGTTGATGGAGTTTGTTCTCCATCTGAGTGTTCATACTGTCGAGGTCTGCGACCGCATTTCTGACTAAGTTGAGTAGTGGCGATACCGTTGAGTCTCGCTTGAAATCTTCGCAACGAAACTCATTAATCTCGTCCGACTCTCTCATCGCAATATAGGTAAGGCTGTGATGCAGTATCTCTTGGCGATCGTCGTTGCGATATAGTTCGCCCATGCAGTATGCACCACACGCGTTTACTATCCCTTCAAATGGTTTGAGCTCAAGTTTACTGTCGATAAATTCTAGTCGAGATACACAGTTATAGATGATCACAGATTCAGGCTGATGCACGGCAAGCATCTCAGCGCCGTGACGCACTTTTTCTGCGGTCAAAGAAGGATGGTTATAACAAAACTGGGCCTCTTCGCCGACATGCCAAGGGCTATCAAACTCAATACTACCATCATCATTAATACGTAGAGGCGTCGAGATGCACTTCTTTCTGCCGAGCTCTCGATACAGGGGGAAGCTCATCAACTGACTAAAAGGGAGATCTTTACCATCAGCAAGGTAATGTTTGAACACCTCGATAGCCGGCTTGTCATTCAACGCATATAAACGATTTCCAACTGCGTGTGTCACTCGCAATTTCATCCCAATAGGATTCCACTCAGAATACGCGTCCGACCAAATCTTTAAGCTAGGGTTAGTCAATGCAACCGCAACACAAGCATGTTGGTAGGTTTGCTCATTATGCATAACCCAACGGCCATATTCATTCTCGTGGCACAGCCCACCAGCAACTGGTAATGCGTAAGGTAAACTCTCAAAGGCGCTATAAATAGGATAGTCACGCCCTTCAACCTGATCGCACAAGCTGATAACCATTTTGGTTTCTTCTGTAAGGTTTAATTGAGAAGCGAGATCTTGGCTGTCTTGATTTGGGTTTCCGGTAAACGTCTGAACTGTAGACGTTAAATGGGTATCGTTAAATTCACTGACGACGACTAAGGTACATTCATGCTTCAGGCTGTTATCACAGATAACATAACGGGCGCTCTGACCGATTAACGTCGCATGCCCTATGCGATTGAGGGCTGCATTGGCAATTCGACGAGCGATATCAGAGGACTGAGCAGAGAAAATTTGAATAAGGTACTGTTTGCTGTCACACCACTCTCGCTGATCAAATTGAGACTTAAATAACTCCTCAGTATTTGCGAGAAATGTAAATGTTTGCATGCCAACCCTTGTTCGAAATCGAGTGAAATGAGAACCCGTACTACTATGAATCAAAAATTCCGATCAAAAGTAGTCGCCAATTATCCTAGCCTAAACAGGCATTTAATTGTGACTAATGTAACAATTCAATATCATAAATGCGACACATTAAGCTTACTACGGCCATTAAGTTAATCGCATAAGATCACTAAGTTGCTCTATTTCAACATCAGGCAGCACTGTTGCCTTAGGGGAATCATATAAATTGGAACCAGTATCATTAAACCAGCATGCTTGGAAACCATTTGTCTTCGCTCCATAGACATCGGTTCTAAGATGGTCACCAACATGGAGAATATTCTCAGCGTCACAATTTAGGTATTGCTGAGCTCTATCAAACATATCTGGGTAGGGTTTTGCTCTGCCGTCAGGACCGGCTTTAAGGATTAATTGGAAGTACTGCCCCAAGCCAATTTTATGTGGGTCGACATTGCCATTAGTAATCGCAACTAAAGGAATACGTTGGCTCAGCTCAGCCATCACTCGATGCGTTTCTTGTGGCACATCCACCTGATTACGCAGCCACAAAGCGTGTTCTATGCCTTCACGAGCCGCTTGTTCTGCTTGCTGCTGAGAATACCCCAGTTGTAACAAACCACGCTTAATCTGTGTTTCTCGCCACACGGTGACATCATGCTTTAACGCTGGGTTTTCAGAGGCGACTTGCTGTTTGATACCTTGCCACTCTTCTAACGAAAGAGAAGCAGACACAGGATGCTTTTGATAAAGCCACTGCGCCATCTCTTTCTCAACCTTCATGATCACAGGCCAGTTGTCGTACAAGGTATCATCCAAATCAAAGGTCATGGCTTTGATGGGCTTTAACCCTCGATAAATTCGCATAGTTAAACCTTTAATCTAATCTTTATTCTTCTTACGAGCTCTTGGATGAGCTTGGTCATAAGCTTGTGCTAAATGTTGGAAATCTAAGTGAGTGTACACTTGGGTTGTCGAGATGTTTTCATGCCCGAGCAACTCTTGAACCGCACGAAGGTTTTGGCTCGACTCCAGTACATGTGTTGCAAAGGAGTGACGCAGTTTATGCGGGCTGATGTGACTCGCGACAGATTGCTTCTTGCCCCACTCTTCCATGCGCTTTTGCACGCTGCGATGAGAGATACGAGTCCCTAACTTCGAGACAAACAGTGCAGGCTCACCCGGCGAAGCTAGTTCACCACGAACTTTGAGCCATTTATCAACCCACTCTTTCGCTAAACCAGAAAAAGGCGCTTTGCGTTCTTTGTCGCCTTTACCAATCACTCGGATTTCGCCTTGTCGACCCAAGACATCTTTAAGATTGATACCGACCAGCTCAGCCAAACGTAATCCAGCACCATACATCACTTCCATCATCGCTCGGTCACGAATTGACAGTGGGTCGTCCTCATTCACATCAAGCAACTGACCGACTTCATCAACATCGAGGTTTTTAGGCAAAGGACGTTGTTTACGAGGTGCTGAAACCCCTTTGGCTGGATTGGCGGTCATTTCGCCACGCAAGACAAGGAAATCAAAGAAGCTGCGCAGTGAAGATAAGCGAGTCGCAATACTGCTCGCTTTCATTCCTTCGCGCATGCCTTTACTTGCAAGTTGTCTTACCCACGCCGCATCGACTTGAGACCAATCCTTTAGTCCAAGAGTGACTAAATGAGCGGCCATGGTTTCAAGTTGTTGTTTGTAGTTACGTTGGGTGTGTAAGCTGAGTCCCTTCTCACTTCTAAGATATTCATAGAAGCGAGAAAGCGGCTTTTGAAGGCTATTAGGAAGAGGTATTTTGGGCTCTAGGCTCATTATTTATCTGCCAAGGTAAGGTGTCCGCCAAATGAGCGACAACAAGTGCTAAATGGCGTAAAAAGAGCGTGTCCATATGAGGCTGGAAGTGTCCGCCATCTTCACTAGAAAAAGCGAGTACACCCAGTGGAGATCGCTTAGCAAGGGGTAGCACTACATAAGAGCCTAGCTCTGGAACTGGATAATCACCAAACAAATCGTGTCTGTCTGCCTTTCTCAATCGCCCTAGATAAGCATCTTTGCCATTGAAATGGTTAAGTGAAAATTTCGAGTAACGCTCTTCATTCAGCTGATAAAAACCTAATTGTGAGAGAACTCGTACATGAGCCTTAAGCCCTAGTTCCAACGCTTTTTGTTCAACAGCCTTGATAACCTGAATGAAGTCACTGCATTTCAACACTTGAGTTTGCAGATCCATGAATTCATAGAAAGTTTTATCGTTATTCGCCGCTAGTGACATCAGGCCAGTGATCTCTTCTTCCAGCTCTTCGATTCTATGACGCTGACGTTTAAGCTGAATCTCAACCAGAGAAACAGCGCCCTGCTCAACATTATTAATAGCAAGGCGATCAACCAAATCTTTCCTGTTTTGAAAGAAATCTGGGTTATCTCGTAAATATTCCGCAACCACCTCTGCAGTCAGAGTGTCGCCTTCAACGTAAGACAAAACCTATCCTTTATTTTTTATAAATCTATTTGTTATATCGTTATTAGCAAGAAAGCTGACCATCAAACACATGCGTTGCTGGACCAGTCATCAACAGAGGTTTCCCAGGGCCTTGCCAGCTAATGTGTAAGTCACCACCAGGTAGACGAACCTTCACATTCTCAGCCAGTAAGCCTTGTGTTATACCAACAGCAACTGCACCACATGCGCCACTGCCACACGCCTGAGTTTCACCCGCACCACGTTCGTAGACGCGCAAGCGAACCTCTTCACGGTTAACCACTTGCATAAAGCCAGCATTAACACGCTCAGGAAAACGTTCGTGAGATTCAAGCAGCGGACCTAAGGTATCCACATCTGCTGTATCGACGTCATCAACTACGGTAACCACATGTGGGTTACCCATGCTAACAGCACCACAGAACAAGGTGTGTACATCCGTTCTTAGGATATACGTCTTTTCTGGCTGCTTCGCCTTAAATGGAATCTTGCCCGGTTCGAACTCAGGAATACCCATGTTGACAGTGATTAAATCATTGTCTTCAATCTTAAGAACCATTTTCCCTTTCTTGGTGCTCACGTTGATGCTGTACTTATTCGTTAAGCCTTTCATGCGAACGAATCGAGCAAAACAACGTGCACCATTGCCACACTGCTCAACTTCACTGCCATCTGCATTAAATATGCGATAATGGAAGTCAGTTTCAGGATCATAGGGAGCTTCAACTACAAGTAGCTGGTCAAAACCCACACCAGTGTGACGATCCGCCAAACGACGGATCAAATCTGGAGAAAAGAAAATATTTTGAGTAATGCAGTCCACGACCATGAAATCATTGCCCAAACCATGCATTTTAGAAAAGTGGAAGTGCATAACGCTTAAAATTACTCCGGAAGAATGTTTTCAAGTTCCCACAGACTCGTAAGCTCTTCACGCTGACGAACCAAATGAGTTTTATCGCCATCAACCATCACTTCTGCCGCACGCGAACGAGTGTTGTAGTTAGATGACATAGCGAAGCCATAAGCACCTGCTGAACGAACAGCCAATAAATCGCCCTCTTCAAGAACAAGGTCACGATCTTTACCTAGGAAGTCACCCGTTTCACATATAGGGCCAACTAAATCGTAAGTCACAGCTTCACCCTGACGCGGGCTAACTGGAACAATATCTTGCCAAGCTTGGTAAAGTGCAGGGCGCATCAGGTCGTTCATTGCCGCATCGATAATGGCAAAGTTCTTATGCTCTGTTGGCTTAAGGAACTCGACTTTTGTTAATAATACACCAGCGTTAGCCGCAATCGCTCTTCCTGGCTCGAAAATCAGCTCTAGATCAGAATGATTGTCTAGGCGAGCCAACAAGGCTTTCGCGTAGTCAGAGGGCTGTGGTGGTAATTCATCACGATAAACCACCCCCAAACCACCGCCAACATCAAGATGCTTGATGTTGATATCGTTAGCTCGTAGTTGATCGATCAACGCAAGCAAGCGATCAGTGGCATCGATGAAAGGTTCGATATCCGTTAACTGAGAGCCGATATGGCAATCAATACCATGGATAGACAAGTTATCGAGTGTTTTAGCAAACGCATAAACAGCAGGAGCACGATCGAAGGCGATACCAAACTTGTTATCACGCAGACCCGTAGAGATATAAGGGTGAGTATTGGCATCAACATCAGGGTTGATTCTCAGTGAAATCGGCGCTTTAACTCCAAGTTCACCGGCCACTTTATTCAGTCGCTCCAGTTCTGGCTCAGACTCTACATTGAAACATTTAATGTTCAACTCAAGCGCTCGCTTCATTTCTGCGGCTGTTTTGCCGACACCAGAGAAAACAACTTTCGCCGGATCGCCACCTGCAGCAACCACACGCTCTAGCTCACCACCAGAAACGATGTCAAAACCAGAACCCAAACGAGCTAAGGTATTCAACACGCCTAGATTCGAGTTAGCTTTAACGGCGTAACACACCAAATGCGGGTGCTCACCTACCGATGAGTCAAATGCGTTCCAGTGACGTTCTAATGTGGCACGAGAATATACATACAGCGGTGTACCATATTGCTCTGCTAGTTGTGAAAGTGCGACGTCCTCAGCCCAAAGCTGGCCATCTTCCTGATAGTTGAAGTAATCCAAAGTTCTTATCCCTTATAAATAACGATTTCTGCGTGTTTCACTTATTGTGATTGTTCAGTCTGTTGAACTTCATCAGGATCATACAAAGGACCCGTTTGACCACAACCAGAAAGTCCAATAACGGACACCATAAACAAAGCGGTAATTAGTTTTTTCATTTTGCACATCGTGATTATTAACTCAATGCCCCCTATAATCGCACCACACTCAGGAAAAGCAATAGGATAGAAAGGATGAACGAGACTGAATTTCATAAGCTGGTCGATATACAGATGCAAAACATCGAAGAAGCGATCGATGAATCAGAGGCAGATATTGATTATGAAGTGACTGGTAACGTAATGACGTTGGAGTTTGAAAACCGCAGCCAAATTATCATCAATCGCCAAGAACCAATGCGTGAGATCTGGTTAGCGTCTAAATCTGGCGGCTTTCACTTCAAGCTAGTTGACGACAAGTGGACATGTTCAAAGACGGGCATGGCGTTGTTTGAGATGGTCAAAGAAGAGTGCGAAAAGCACGCAGATGAAGAGATTAATTGGGTCTAATCATTTGTAAGCAAAACTAAAAAGGAGTGAATCAATCACTCCTTTTTTAATATCAATCAGTTTTGGTAAGACTAGATATTGACTATCTTTGAGCTCCGAGAAGCTAAAGTCGCATCGTTACGATATGGCACCACATAAGAGTTACCTTCTTCAGGGTGAACAATTTGGTAGTACTGAGGTAGGTTAAAGTTAATCAACTTAGACGACACCTTCGACTCATCTTTTACTGAAGTGTAGAAAGAATTCACGCTTGCGATCATCTCATCTTTTTCACCGCTGTACTGGTGATACACCTCAACCTGATTCGACTCGTCCAATACATAAATATTGAAACCTTTGTCGGTATCCTCAAAGAAAAATTGAATTAAACCTTCACTCGCAAAACCATCAACCACTTCTGGTAGCTGATACTCTTGCTCTTTATCGAGCATCAGTAAAGGTGAGCCCTTCAGCTTATTCGTCGAGATACTACGATAGAAATCGACCGAGTTTTCCAACATCTGTACCGATACACCACGACGTTCAAAGAACAGACCAAACATTTTGTTTGCCAGGCGAATAGCCTTAAATCGGCGGCGTTTCTCTGGCTCAATCGGTTTTAATCGCAAGTCGATACACTCGGCAAGCAGTTGATACACCATATTACGCATCACACCGCGTAGGTTTTTGCTGTAACAGAACACATCGACCGACTCTGGCGGCAACGCATCCTGGTGCATTTTACCCAGTACCGTCTTCAGCGCGTCCAACATCGCGGTTTCGCCTTGGAAATGAAGTGTACGAACTTCATGCCAAGAGTTCCGATAAACCAGATCAACACTACCGACTAAGCTCTTACCTTCTTCACCAAAACTGAAAATATCGGCATTCTTAAGATCCACTTTTAATGCGCGACCACTTAATTCAGACGTCGGGTCATTTTCAAAGTTGATGAACATCGCCAGTTGGCTTATCTCACACGGGCTCGCCAGTGCCTGCATACTCGGACGACGCTTACGCAAAGAGAAGGTATTACGTAGATCGCTCACCATTTGATAAAATTTATCGATATCAATATGAGCATCTCGAACCACAGAGTGCAAACGCGTCGACTCTGTAATTAGGCCATTAAAGAACGACCAAGCAACCAATTTACTCAAGTACTCATGGTGTTCAAGTGAAGGCTGACCGAGAATGCGATGTGCAATCAAAGGCTGTTTGTACAAGTACCAACCTGCTTTATTTGACTGACCCTGACGAACTTCGATAAAGCTCAAATCTGGCTCATGGAGATCCGGGGATATTTGTGGATTCAGTAGCGTCACTTTGCCTGGTAACACCTCAAACGCAGCATAAAGCTTACGTGCCAAGATACTGATATCTTGCGGGCTGATAGCTGAAGTGATGTCGTTGCGACGTGCAAATTGAATCAGATTACGATAGCTCAGCATCAAGGCATCAAGCAGCGCATGGTGTACCACTTTAACCTGCTCAACCTTCCAGTTACGGCGGTTGTCGAGCTCAGCAATGGTTTCATGTCCCCAGTTCCAAGATTTAGTCATCTCGGTTAAGGCTTCACGACGCCATGCGACAGAACCAATACCCGCATCTCGTGACAACTTCTCGTGGGTTTTAAGATAGAAGCAGCGTCTCACCAAATCCAATCGAGTATGGTCGTTGATACGTTCTAGGTAGCGAGTGACCTTTTCAAGCATCAGATAGTAGCTATCCATGCCATACAGATCAGGTTCATCTGCGAAGAAACGACGCTTGGTGTCAATACTAAGAAGCTGGGTGTTTGGGTATTCCCATGAATAAGCTTCTAACAGGATCGCCTTCAACACCGATTTATACGGTGAGTCGATACTCTTATAGAGCTGCCATAGGTTTGAACCAAAGTACTCTTCAGCAGGAATACTGTTCAGCTTGCCGAAATCGATCCACTGCGAGCAATCAAGATAACCATCGTTACATAAACCTTGGACATACTCGTCGTAGCACTCCTCCATTTCTGGCGGGATGATTTGCCACAACAAACGCTGGCCAGCCAAACGAACGGCTGAGCGGTAGAACTCATCAAGCAGTAGTAAGTGCTGTGAAGAACCACAGTTATCACCGGTCATCTCTTCAGAATGATTCGAGCGGAAACGCTCTTCATCCATCAAAAAGAAGTTCGCTTCAACCCCTAAGGTTTCAGCCCAATCAGTAATAAGCAGGCATTTATTGGTCAGGCTATCGCGAGATGCGCCATCCATATCTGGAGATACACACACCCAGATATCAAGATCACTTGAGGTACTTTGACCAATAGACGAAGTACTACCCATGGTGTACAAACCCAAGATTGCTGGTTCAGCGGCCTCGGTAAGTTTTCCGCCCAGAGTTAATTCAGTATCAGAGACAAATTGCTTTTGGAATTCATTGAGCGTGAAGCTACGAATTCCAAAAGGAACTTGTTGGTCATAATAACCAGGCATCATCGGGTGATTGAAGTGAAGCAGCGCGGGGATAAGGTTAAAAACTCGCTGGCCCTGCACATTCATCAACGCCAACGCACGATCAATGCGCTGCTGATTTAGATTGTCTAATCGTTGAATCAAAGTTTGAGTGTAAGCCTGCAAGGTAAGTCCTTGGTTTGAGATTAAGTGTACTTCTGTTTAGTTACTGAACGAAAGCAGCAACAAAACGTGATCAATTTAACACTTTTACCCTTATCGGTAAAGCAAAGGACGCCGTCATACTTACGAATCCCTTGATGACTGAAAGTAAAACTCGCGGCGCCGTAGTGTCCTCTTTATTGACTATTTCTAATAATAGCCCATGTTTCAAATGAGATACCAATCACACTATTTTGGTGAACTCATGAAATTCCCTCTGCTATCAAAGTATCGAATGATCAAACAGTAAGAATTTTCGCCTCACAATGGTAGGATTAGCCTATTACAGAATCTATATCGGAAACACCATGACAAATTCAGCACCAATCCGTATCGCGACCAGAAAAAGCCCTCTTGCCCTTTGGCAGGCATACTTTGTAAGGGATGCACTGCAAGCTGCTCACCCTGGTTTAGAGGTTGAGTTGGTAACTATGGTGACCAAAGGTGACATCATCCTAGACACGCCACTTGCTAAAGTAGGCGGTAAAGGGCTATTCGTTAAAGAACTTGAAGTAGCAATGCTAGAAGGTCGTGCTGATCTAGCGGTTCACTCAATGAAAGACGTACCGGTCGACTTCCCTGAAGGTCTAGGTCTAGTAACTATTTGTGAGCGCGAAGATCCTCGTGATGCTTTCGTATCAAATACTTACAACAACATCGATGAGTTACCACAAGGTGCAGTTGTAGGTACATGCAGCCTGCGTCGTCAATGTCAGTTGCTAGAATACCGCCCAGATCTCATCATCAAAGAACTGCGTGGCAACGTTGGTACTCGTCTAGGTAAACTCGATGATGGTCAATACGATGCTATCGTGTTGGCAGCAGCTGGCCTTAAGCGATTAGAGCTAGAAGAGCGTATCCGTAGCTTTATCGAACCTGAACAGTCTCTACCTGCTGTAGGGCAAGGCGCTGTTGGTATTGAGTGTCGTCTAGATGATGAACGTCTAATCAAGCTTCTTGAGCCACTGAACCACAAAGACACAGCCGATCGTGTGCTATGCGAACGTGCAATGAACCTAACTCTAGAAGGTGGTTGTCAGGTTCCTATCGGTAGCTACTCATTATTAGATGGCGATAATATCTGGCTACGTGCATTAGTAGGCGAACCAGATGGTTCTAAAATGGTTCGTGGTGAGATCTCTGGCCTTCGCAAAGATGCAGAAGCACTTGGCGTTACTCTGGCAAATCAATTGCTGGATGATGGCGCGAGAGAAATCTTAACCAAGCTATACGCAGACCAAGAATAACTATGACAGTGTTGGTGACTCGTCCCGGTTCAGAGGGACAATCGCTTTGCCAACAACTAGCGGATGAAGGGATTCAAGCAATCCATCATCCGCTTATTCGTATCGTTGATAATCCACACTCATCGGATTTAAGCACCCAGCTTAATAACAGCGATATCATTATTGCAGTCAGTCACCACGCCGTGACCGCTGCCCAAAACATCCTTTCGAAAACTTCATCTATTTGGCCAACTTCGCCGCTTTATCTTGGCGTTGGTCAAAAAACTGCGCACGTTTTAAGCAAAGTTAGTAAACAAAAAGTAAACTATCCCAAAGTGAGTGATAGTGAACATCTTCTCAAACTTACTGGACTTAATGGCGTAGATAATAAATCCATTTTGATACTGCGTGGAAATGGTGGGCGTGAGCTCATTAGAGATTCTCTACTCAATCGAGGTGCACAAGTCTCTTATTGTGAGACCTACCGTAGAGAATATATTCCTATTAGCGACCACAATACCTATCAAACATGGATAAACAAAAAAACGTCCAAAGTTGTCATCACTAGTCAGGAACAATTGGAGTATCTCTGCTCAATTACCCCTGATGAGTATTTGGCTTGGCTTTCAACAAGACATTTATTTGTCCCAAGCCAGCGCATAGTAGAACGAGCACAACAACTCGGCTTCTCAAACGTGACCAATACTCACAGTGCTACGAACCAAATATTACTGGCTGCTCTCCGGCCCTAGCTAGAACAGGAAATAAGCATGACAAGCAAAAAAAATAATGAGCATATTGAACCTGAAAAGAAACAAGACACTCAGCCAGTAGTTGTTGAAAACGAAAAAGCTGACTCTACAGAGACAAAACAGCCTGAACAAAAACTTGATGCCTCTGCGTCAAATACCGCTCAAAATGAACAGCCTCAAGCTGAACATAAAGAGCAAATAGAGAGATCAGAAAAGCAAGGTAAGCGCGGTGTAAAACTAGGCGCTATTGCGATCGCTATTTCAATTGTCTTCAGTAGCGGTATCGCCTTTCAAATGCAGCAAAAGAGCGCTGAGTACTCGGCTCAAATCGCTGCTCTTCAAGCACAACTGCAAAATACTCAATCTGCAGTAAATAAAGACCTACAAACCATCAAGCAAGAGACCATCCAAGAAGCATCACATGCGGTGGAGAAAACTCAAGTCGTGCAATCTCAGCAACAGAAGAGCATTCAAAGCCTACAGCTAGCGGTTGCTGATGTTAAAGGTCGCCGTCCAAATGACTGGTTGCTTGCTGAAGCTGATTACCTTGTGAAACTAGCAGGACGTAAACTGTTCCTAGAGCATGATGCCGTTAGTGCAACCAAACTAATGGAAAGCGCCGATCAACGTATCGCCGCACTGAATGACCCAAGCTTGGTCTCTCTTCGTCAATCAATGACCAATGACATTACTAAGCTTCGCACTATTCCTCTTATCGACCGTGATGGCTTAGTTCTACGCATCACAAGCCTACAACAACAAGTCGATACGCTGCCGCTTGCCAATGCGATTCTTCCAGAAGCTGCGGTTGTTGAGAAAAAAGCCGTATCGCAAGATATCAATGATTGGCAGAACAACCTGATGACGTCGATGAAAGATTTTTCAGAAAACTTCATCACATTCCGCAGTCGTGATGGTGAAGTTATTCCTCTACTCTCTCCTGAGCAACACTTTTACCTGCGTGAGAATATCAAGGGCAAACTAGAGACCGCAATTCGCGCTGTCTACAAAGAACAAGGTGATGTCTACAGTGCAGCACTACAAACAGCTAACGAATGGTCGAAGTCGTACCTAAACCAAGACAACAACTCAGTGATTGAGTTTGAGAAGGCAATTAAGCAGCTGAGCGAGCAGAATGTTTCTGTGAAATATCCTGTGAAACTTGAGTCTCAAAATGAGTTATCAGACGTGATACGTGAGCGCCTACGTCGTGAAGTAACCGTTATGACCGCGGAGGAAAAATAATGATTCGTTGGATTTTTCTTTTTCTCGTTCTAGGTGCTGGGTTAATTGTTGGTACTCAGTTCTCTGGTCAACAAGGCTACGTTCTGATCTCAATTGCGAATAAGACCATTGAGATGAGCGTGACAACACTGGTTATCTTTGTCATTGCTCTTCTAGCGGCTCTATTCGGCTTAGAGTACCTATTTAAAAAGCTTATGTACGCAAGCTCGACAACTTGGAACTGGTTCAGTGTTCGTAAACTAAAGCGCTCTCGTCGTTATACCAATGAAGGCATCATCAAGCTTCTTGAAGGTGACTGGAAAGGCGCAGAGAAGAAGGTAACTCGTTGGGCTAACCACCACGACATGCCGCTACTTTGTTATTTAGTCGCTTCTCAAGCTGCTCACGAACAAGGCAATACAAGTGAGCGTGATAAGTACATTGAGCTTGCTAGCCAACAAGAGGACTCTCTATTGGCCGTTGAGCTAACGAAAGCAAAACAACAGATCAGTGAGTCGAACTACGAAGCCGCATTCGATACACTTTCAACATTGAAAGGTTCGTACCCGAATAACACCGCCGTACTTGGCCTGCTAAAAGCCACTTACATGCAGCTTAAGCTGTGGCAGCCACTGTTAGAGCTAACGCCTAAGCTGGCTAAGAACAAGCTTCTTACACCTGATGAACAAGTTGAGCTGGAACAGAAAGCTCAATGTGGTTTGCTTCACGATGTGGCACAGCAGCAAGGTAGCGAAGGTTTAATCAGTCATTGGAATAAGCTTTCAAGAAAGCAAAAACAAAGCTCTCACCTTGTTTCTTGTTTTGTGAAGCAACTGATCGCTCGTAAAGCTGATTCAGAAGCCTTCACAGTGATTAAAGAAAACATTGCGAAGAGTGGTTCAAATGAGCTCTATATGTTGCTTCCTGAGCTAAATCTTGCCGATCACCACCCAGTAGTTGTGATGCTAGAGCGTGCTATCAGTAAAGATGGTGGCAATGCCGAAGCACACAGCGCATTGGCTCAATTCTACCTAAGAGAACAGAAGTGGGCAGAAGCACAAAGTCACTTTGAAAAAGCACTAGCACTTCGCTCAAATGTTTCAGATTACGGATACCTATCTGATGCCCTAGAGAAGCAAAACTTAACGAAAGCAGCTCACGAGGTTTCTCGTAAAGCACTCGCTCTCGTTCAACCAGCGTAATTCAAAACGACTCAAACTAAGCCGATGTCTAGCATCGGCTTTTTTGTATCTGTTATTTGCCCCTAGATAACTTCTACAACACCTATAAACCAAACTCATCGAACCCTACCCGTCCAACGCCACCAAACCTAGTGCACAAAAGTAACTATGAAATAGCGTAATAAAGCCTCCCAAACAAACGGAGAACGACACTAATTGTGTCTATATGTAGTTTTACGATTTTTATATACAAGCTCTTAGAAGAGGCTCGAGAGGTATGACGCCTGTAAGCTGAAGAGTAAAAGGAGCTCACTTTGAGAGAACACATTTAAAGATATTCACCAACAGACCGAAAGCCACGTTAAATCACGCTGAATTAGCAATTAAATGGCCATCAATATTCCAACTATAAAACGCTAAAGCCGGGGTTTCACGCAACTGCTTAATAGGTTCATCTATTAAGCAGTAGAGATATAGCAAGAGTTGCCGAACCAGCAAAACCTTGTGACTAGAGACGAGACATCTTTATCAACCAGTTCAAATTAGTAAGAAGTAAACCTCACTAAGACATTCTCTAAAGGTTAACCATTGAATCGATAGCCACAAATATCAACTAACGTAATCAAGCGCTTCTAGAAAGAGCAGGACTTTTATAATAAGTGTTGGAATATCAGAGCTCGAGCTCAACGGACAACGCTTCTACAAAACTCGAAGTTGAATAATAAGATTCATATGCCGGAAACGACGAAAGCCTAGTCGTCAGACTAGGCTTTCTAATATGTGCCGGAATAGCGTGAAGTGTAGGGTCTCGATGCCTTTACAGCACTCATACAATCTACAAGCAAAACTCTTTTCTTCAAATATAAAAAAGCCCTGCTATTTCTAGCAGGGCTT
>NZ_JBFRVM010000206.1:0-852 GCF_041475145.1 Vibrio sp. 10N.222.49.A3 | reverse complement strand
AGTGTCGTCCACCCGACATAAATAATTTACGAAGCAACCTATACCGCAATTTTGCAATAGCCTCTTGCAAAAATAGGTGTTGGACAATTTGGCAACAAGCTGTCGCCAAAATCATTCTCATGATGTCTTCATGTGTTCTAAGTACGCAATGGGGCATTTCTTAGTTACAGATTGCCGCGGATGAATGTTTATACTAAGGTGCCATGAGTTACCCAACAACTTTAAAGCTGACAAAATACAAACTAGATTCCGTTGGGTATATCTTTCGTAATAGCCATTTGAGCATAAAAACAAATGGTAAATTCTCCGCTTTGGCATGTTTTCTACAGAGATTTTCAAACTCAACATTCTCAACATCAACTATTTCTAGTCTGCAGATTTTCCGCTCATCTTCGAGAGTAAATGCTTCAACAACCTGTCCAGGGTAATAATGGCTTTCAGATTTATCTCTAATCGTTGCAGTTTTTTTACCAGAAAGAATCTGGCGCTCTAACCTAGTGAAAAATGTCATTCTATCCAATGATTTACACCAACTCTCTCCAATGTCTTCCAAGTTTACACCAGCATTAAATGAATCGGCAATAAGCTCTTTCTTTTTTAAGCTTCAATCTAACCCAATGGACTAGTGAGGGAAATCATTGGGGATATTTTCTGTGTCGCATAACTTTTAATATGGAAAAAGTCCGTGAACAGGATATGAATGAGTGAAAGGTCTACCAAATAATGGGGCATTTTCGAGCTAGAAAATGCCACGCGTGAAAATTCAGGTTGTGATGTTTTTGGACATTTCTGTGTTAGTGGTTTTGCTAAATTAGCAATTCATGAATAACTACAAGGGCTCTTCTCCGCTTA
>NZ_JBFRVM010000205.1:0-2658 GCF_041475145.1 Vibrio sp. 10N.222.49.A3 | reverse complement strand
CGATCATCCTATACACCCCTGACTAATTCGTAGCACTAGTCAAAGGATTACGTAAAAATAGAGACCGTCAATTTCCCTCGGTAATTAAGCGAATGACAAAGTCGCTTGGTAGTTACGATACGACAGAATCGCTTGGTGATCACAGGTAAGAAACCCTTACCTATTGACTCATCTTTGCCCCATTATTTGGTAGACCTTTTACTCATTCACATCTTGTTAATGGGCTTTTGCCCTACTAAAAATTATCGACAATTTTATTGCTGTTCGTTGTGAATCCCCGTGTTGTATCACGGGGGTAAATTCGACCAATCTTCAACATCCTCCACACATTGAATTCATAGATAATTTATTATATGGACATTGTTTCATTTCGAATATAAATTGATTGGTAATAATTGTGTTTATTCATGCAGTTACATCATCATCCACTTTATATCCAAGGTGTTAAAAATGGAAAATCTGTTTTATCAAAAGTTTTCAGAAATTAACTTAAATGACCCATTCTTCTCTACGTTGAAATCAGACTACATTGAGTTCCCCACTTGGTTTTCGAAGAAATCTCAAGGCGGAGAGAGTGCTTACGTATTATATAATGCTGCGCGTGCTATTGAAGGGTTCATGTATTTGAAAATCGAGGAAGGAGTTGTAACCGATACAACTCCAAACTTACCACACGCGAAACATTTAAAAATAGGTACCTTTAAATTTGATGCGGCAGGTACTCGTAGAGGAGAACGATTCATTAAAAAAGTATTCGATCACGCTATCGAATACGGTGTAGATGATATTTATGTCACGATTTTTGAAAAACACTCTCATCTAATTACTCTGATGACTCGATATGGGTTTGATGTTATTGGCCAAAAAGATACTGATAATGGCGTTGAAAATGTTTTGTTTCGCAGTATGGTGACAAACCAAGGCCATATATTGAAAGACTACCCACGCTTTGACGTTCGTGAATCTAACAAATACCTACTTTCAATTTATCCTAAGTACCACACTCGAATGCTACCAGATTCGATCTTGAGCGGTGAATCTCACGATTTAATCCAAGATGTATCTCATACTAATAGTATTCACAAAATCTACCTATGCGGTATGGACCTAACTGCTGATTTCAAGCCGGGAGATATAATTGTTACTTATAGAACTTCAGATGGTGCAGGTCCAGCTCGCTTTCGTTCAGTTATCACCTCTGTATGTGTTGTAGAAGAGTACAAAAACATCGGTGATTTCACGACACTAGATGCATTCTTAAAATATGCAGGTTCTTACTCGGTATTTGACACAAGTGAGTTAACTTACTTCTACAAGTCTAAACGCTATCCTCATATTATCCGCTTTACCTATAATACTGCGATGACAAAACGCGTCATTCGTGACAAACTAATCAGTGATGTTGGTCTATCTGTGCATGACTATTGGGGTGCTATGAAGTTAACAGATCAACAATTTAGACACATGCTTGATTTAGGTGAGGTAGATGCAAGTTTTATTATCGATTAAACCCGAGTTCGTAAAAAGAATCTTTGCAGGTGAAAAGCTGTTTGAGTATCGCAAAGCAATCTTTCGACGTGCAGGCGTAGAGAAAGTCATTATTTATTCTACGCTTCCCGAAGGAAAAATAGTCGGTGAGTTCTCTATCGAAAAGATTTTAACGGATAGTCCAGAGGCCATTTGGGATAAGACTCAAACTAAGTCTGGCATCAACAAAGAATTTTTCGACCAATACTTCAACGGAAAATCTGAAGCTCATGCGATAAAAATCGGTAACGTCAGAAAGTATGATAACCCTTTTAAACTCGACATGATGAAGACAAAAGTCACTGCACCGCAGTCTTTTATGTATTTGTCACATGACCATTTTCCGGAGTTTGCATTCGAATGAGCAAGTTGATTTTTATCTCTGGTGTTCACGGGGTTGGCAAATCAACCTTGTGTAAACAGATCAATAAGTTTGTTGATATCCCTACGCACTCTTGTAGCGATATCATCAAATCTAACTCTGAATATGTTGAAACATCAAAATTTGTTGATAAAGCGGAAGCCAATCAAAAAGCATTACTCTTTGGACTAAGCCAATTCAAAGAGCAACAATTACTTTTGGATGGACATTTTTGTCTCGTTGGAAAAAACAACGATATAATCGAGCTAAGCTATCAGGTTTTTGACGATATTGGACCATCTTTGATCATCAATGTGTTCGCTGATTCAAAAGAGATCCATAGGCGTTTACTTTCTAGGGACGAAAATGCACTCCCTTTAGAGTTGATTCAAAAGCTACAAACTCAAGAATCTAACAACGTTCATGAGTTCGCGAAGAGCCGTAATATTCCTGTATTTGACTATGAATCAGGTAGTGATATTGAGCCTCTTTTACAACTGCTTAAGTAATTAAGAAAAAAAGCCATAGAATATTCTATGGCTTTTTTATATCCCTCTATGCTCTTACTATTACGATTTTATTTTCGCTATTGTTCTTGCTAGCTTAAGTAAATGTGTCGATGTCTTGATTTCTAACTCTGACTGAATCCCCAAAAGCGCAATTCCTGCTAGTATTTGTTGTGGTCTCACCACTTGGCCAGTTGGCAGCTCCATACTGTCGTATAACATTTTGAACTGTTCCCAATCATCACAGTATCCGCCCCATGAACC
>NZ_JBFRVM010000204.1:0-1394 GCF_041475145.1 Vibrio sp. 10N.222.49.A3 | reverse complement strand
GCGTAGCCATCGGTTTGTAGATAACCGTTGTAGTCACCTAAAAAGTCCACGGGGCACACCCTCGCGCGACTGTTTTGATAGTCGTACAAGGCGATTTTTTCACATTCGGCAGTGCCGCTTCGGGCGAGTCAGCGCCTGAGCAGTAAAGCCACATATAACACTGCTTCTCTTCTTTGAGCACATTGAGCGGCGTTTCATCCGCCTGAACCACCACTTGTTGAAGTAGGTTCTCCTTCAAGGCCGCATACAGCGGGGCGAACTTCTCACTGACTTGGATGACCCACCTAGCCATGGTGGTACGTGATAGCTCGATACCCGACTGGGTAAACAGCGATTCTTGACGATAAAGTGGCATCGCGTATTGGTATTTTCCAAGAATGATGTTGGTCAGCAAACTTTCTGTGGCGAAGCTTTTAGGGATGAGGCTCTGAGGGGATGGCTTCTGAACGATTCGGCTGCTGTCACCTGTTTTCTCGCACTGGCGGCAAGCGTACTTAGGACGAACATATTCCAACACTTTGAGTACCGCTGGCGTGAACTCTAGCTTCTCGCTGCGGTCTTCACCGATTTTATGCAGGCTATGATTGCAGCAAGCGCACTGCTTTTCATGGTCGTCTACATCAAGTTCGATAACCTCACGAGGCAAGGTCTTAGGCAGAGGTTTACGTTTACCGCGCTTTTTCGTTGTGGTCGTGGTTGTCACCTCAACCTCGTCTTCTTTAACGGCTTCACACTCCGCTTCGTTGAAGAGGTCACCTTGTGATTCATCGTAAGGCTTTAATGCCTCCGAGCGTTTCGCGAACTGACGGTCGAAGGCGAGTTTGAGTTGTTCAAGCAGCGATTGGCGCTCTTGTTTCCACTCATTTTTCTCCGACATCAGAGCAGCTACCATCGCTTGTAGCTCGGCAACATCTTGGCTTTCTGGGTTGATATTTGGCGTCTTTTTCATAGCATTGATTATACTAAAATCGTGCCGTTAACGCTTGGAGAATAAGGCTTTATTCTCGATTAACTCATTGTAAAATCGTTTATTTTGATGGGTTCGTGGCCGATAATTGTGAAGCCTGAAAGCAGTCTATCAAGCTCAAATTGAGTGAGGGTAAACACCTGATTTTTCTCTTTTGAAGGCCACTTATACTTGGCTTTTTCAAGGCGTTTATACCAGAGGGCGAAGCCTGTTTTATCCCAGTACAACACTTTAATCTTATCGCGCTGTTTATTGGTAAACAGGAACAGCGCACCGCTGCCAAGAGGCAAGTCAGTATCATTTTCGATAATCGCTGCAAGGCCGTTGATGGACTTTCTAAAATCGACGCTTTCACGATAAAGGTAAATGTCTGGAGCGCTGAGCATACCTTTCATGACAACGCTCCAATGAGTTCAGCAAGATAGGT
>NZ_JBFRVM010000203.1:0-229 GCF_041475145.1 Vibrio sp. 10N.222.49.A3 | reverse complement strand
AGGGCGAAGCCTGTTTTATCCCAGTACAGTACCTTAATCTTATCGCGCTGTTTATTGGTAAACAGGAACAGCGCACCGCTGCCAAGAGGTAAGCCCGTATCATTTTCGATAATCGCTGCAAGACCGTTGATGGACTTTCTAAAATCGACGCTTTCACGATAAAGGTAAATGTCTGGAGCGCTGAGCATACCTTTCATGACAACGCTCCAATGAGTTCAGCAAGATAGGT
>NZ_JBFRVM010000202.1:0-7427 GCF_041475145.1 Vibrio sp. 10N.222.49.A3 | reverse complement strand
TACGGCTCATCAGTCCAGTAACGACCGCCCCCGCAAGCCCAGTCCCCAGCATCGCGGTTTCAACCGCAGAGCCTTTGCCCGCCGAGTCTTTCATGGCTTGTTTACCTGACGCGAAGATATCGGCAGCCAGAGCGGGCTGAGTGATAAGAAGTGTCGAGACAGCAACGCCAATCCCGATAATGAGGGTGCGCTGGGTGCGTGTTTTCATAATAAACATCCTTATTAAGTGATAAAATTATCATGTGCGTGGTCATGACGGGGGAAAAGGGAGCGAGCCCTACCACATCCTTGAGAGGCTGGTAAGACGGGTTATGTTGTCCGAGGTAGGCTATGCAGCGTGCCAATTAAACGGATAGTAGGGAGAGGAGGGTAAAGCACGCCTCATAAAGAAAACAGAGAAGATTTTGCGTACTTTAAATCACGATTACAGCTCACAGGTTGTCGTTGAGCCCCTTGTCTTTCTGATTACTTAAAGGCAACAAAGAAGCGTTTACATATTTTAAGCCGCGATTGCGACTGACGTGTTGTTTCCAATTTTGAGGGGTCATGATCGTGTTCTTGAGTTTACGATAATGTTTTTTGCGAGCATTTTTTGATGGTGGTGGCGTGAGTTGACGGACTGATTGGGTGTGTTTTTGAACCGAAACGAAATGAACGCCCTTCCAATAGAAAGGAAAGGGGAGGCGGTCAGTAAAAGGCAACAAAGCAGCAAATGCCATGTATTCACGCCCGACCGAGCCCAGTTCTTTGAAGCTGACAAAATCCCCTTGTTTAACAAAGCGGTCCAATAAATTCCCCGCCTCATCTTCACGACAATATCCGTATACAATTTGCATTATTCAAACTCCTTTTAAGGACATTGTTTTGCTCTTTTAAAAGAACAAAACAATGGGCTCTCTCTCAAGAGCCGTGCTACAAACTGGCTTGTGCATTCTTGTAGTAGAAGGCGCACATCCAAAGGATGTGGTGTCTGGTATTCCCAAGTAACTCTGTTGAACCACTCAACCAGCGTGCTTAATTGAGTAGAAAAACAGCCTTGGACGTCGCCCCAGGTAAGGCTCCTGAACTTTTTAGGCATATTACGCAGGCCTGCGCCCATCTGCGGCGCTTTTTGCAATAGTGAAGGCAGCCACTCTTACGGTGATGCGGGTGTTGGTATGCAGATGGAATAAAAAGCCGACGAATGTGTTTTTCGACTTTGAGTTCAAAGACTGCGATATCAACGTAGTCAGTATGAATCAACCTCAATGGGGAAGACAATGTTTAAAAACATCAGCAACGCACAAAGGATTTGGTTTTCTGGCGTACATGTTCTCATGTCTGACTTCTTCCCTGCCTCAAGCTGTTTCGCTGCCACAGGCGAGGGTTCTTTATCGAATTTCTAGCTCAACACGCTTTCACTAAACAGCCTTTTGTGAGGCTACCCCTGAGCCAACCGCTCCTTAATCTTAAAGGGCAGCTAAAGGTGATTTTTTGTTTTTCAGATGAAAATTACAGACTTATTTTAAATGGGAATTTTGTAGAGATAGAGAACGGATTGTTCTCTATCAAAGGGATAAATGGTTCAGGAAAAACGACGTATCTATTAGGTTATCAATCCTGCATCGGCGGTCTTTATTTCAACCCTGCTTACCGATTGTCTTGGCCTGATTGTGAGGACAGAGAACGTTTAAGCTGAGAGCTGCAGGCACTGTGCCATGGAATATGCCATATTCTCTACGACGTGCTCTAAGGGAAGGTGATTTCGGTATGTTTCTTGTGAGTGAAATTTGCCGACACTATATCACCATCCGGTTATTGAAAATGGAAATAAACATCTGATTTTTAATAACATTATTTAATCCTTGAGATTATAGAATGAAAATTAAACTGTCTGTTCTCATGGACATGAAAGATAAAACCTCGGCAGTGCTCTAAGGGATGAGCAGTGAAAGCGATCGCCACGCTAAATCCATTAAGAAGGTACAAAAAAGCCAAGCCGATGATTCTGCAGCGATGGGAATGATTAATGCATTCAAAAGTGCTCGTAAAGCCATGGAAAAGAATGCGCTTGCAGCGGCCGCCGTCAGTGAAAAGTTGGAGGATTTGAAAGTCAAAGCGGCCAAAGCCAAAACCCCAAGTGCGGCGCTCACAGAAACCATCGCTAAACAACAAGCTAAGCTCAACGATGAGCAGCAGGATTATCAATCTCACCTTAAAAAACTCGATACGCAATAATAAAACCTTTTATCCAAACGCTGTCCATAAACCCAAATATCTTGGCCACTGCTTATTAGCAAAGAGATCACCGATATCTTGTGAAGCCTACGTTTATAAGGGATTAGAAAAAGGCAGAAAAGCCCAGCGCCATAGCCGAACCAGCCAAAACACTCCGCTACACATCTCTATCAACGCAGTGCAAAGGAGCCGTGGTTACTCGCGACCAATGTCCCTAGACATATCTTAAATGAAGTACAAATTACCAACCTGTACGCCAAGCGCATGCAAATAGAAGAAGCCTTCCGCGATCTAAAGAGTAGCGCCTATGGAATCGCACTTCGTCACAACAGAACTCGTTGTACTAAGCGATTGGATATCCTGCTTCTTATTGCGTTGCTCGCTGAAATCTTGATGTGGTGGAATGGCCTAATTACAGTACAGGCCAAATGGCATTTTGACTTCCAAGCCAGCAGCATTAAACACCGCCGAGTTCTATCCATACCTCGTCTAGGGAGATAGGTACGAAATCATCGGCGATATCAAATTAATGAATCCCAATATCAATGGGGAATGTTCGAATATCAAAGGCTCACACACAATGCAGGACTAGGGAAAATATGAGGGGATCCGCCAGTGCCGCGATAATGGCGAATCCCATTGGGCTCATCGTGGCCGCCGTTGCGGCTGCAGTCATCGCTATTACGTATCTAATCGACAAGTTTATAGGCTTAGATAAAGTGATTCGATGGATAGGAGAAGGGATTGGTTGGTGGGATAAATTTAAGTCGCTTATTAATAAGTTACCAGAGGCGCTCATCCCTGATGGGTGGAAGATACAAACCGATGAAGCGGGATGAGAAATCGATAATTTAGCGAACAAGCTAATCGGATTGAAGACAAGAACGCGACACTTGGTATTACGACCAATGAAACCCGAAATCGAACCGTCCGTAGCCAAGCGGAGCTGCGCTATCATGCTTATCAAACGGGAAGCCTTCAACCCACCAAACAAAATACGCCATACAGTCCATTAGGGAGCCAAACGGTGAAAAGTAAATCGGAAGTATCACTCACCATTAAGTCGGAAAAGCCAGTTGCTGTCGAGAAAGTCAAAAGTGAAAAGGGCACCGATCTAAATGTGGATGTAGGAATTTGGTTTCTAGCTATTAAATACCAGCTCAAGAGGCGTGTCACTTAAGTTTTCTAGAGAGGTGATGGTACTTACCTTGTAGTGTTCAGATTAGCCTTCCTTCGTTAATATATAAATCATTAGCTTTTATATAAATTAAATATTATATATAGATAAATTATCTTATTGTTGGGGAATGTTTATCGTTTCTGAATGGTTTAATTTGACGAATAACGTTGTTTAAAGAAATTATATAGGAGCCAATAGTGGCAAATAATGATAAGGAATTTAATGATGATTAATTTTGACAAAATCGTAGCTGAGTTTGAAGGACCGGAAGAAAAAGAACTCAATATGCTAGAGGTCAGTTGTTGTAGTGATAGAAACAAAGGTAACGACCGAAGAAATATGATTGCTTTTGAAGATCAATAGATAAAATAAAGGCTGCTGATGAGATCAGCAGCCTTCCATAACAAGGAGTAACTATGTATTTTTCATTAGGTCCAAATAAAGTGAAAACCAATTTTATTGATCTTTATTGTAGAAATGACGCTCTAACGGATTTAACCAGAGGTAATTGTTTTAATAAAATTAAGTCTTCATATATAAATATAATATCCGATTGTATACCTATAGAAATATCGGGGGTTGATGAAGAGGTTCCCTTTCTTAGGGTTAATGATGGTGAGAGGTGCATCAAGCTATGTAAAGAATACAATTTGTCTAGACTTGATGACTTAAGTCAGACTGACATTATTAAAAAATCGACATATGATGTCAGTGAGAGAGAGATGATGAAATATTTAGAAGCCCTAGACTATATAAAAAATCAATCTAAAGAATTATACGAGGTTTTTTCTTTAGTCATAAACGTCATTTTTTTTATGCGTTCTCAAGAAGCTAGTGGCGGAAGTACATCAGGCTTGCCAGGTGTTATTTGGGTTAATCCAAAAAGTCACTGGAGTATTGAGGACAGAGCAGAATTTTTGATTCATGAAATGACCCATAATTTACTTTTTATTGAGGAAATTATTCGTGGTTTATATTCATATGATGATATGTATAGGGAAGAGAATTGGACGCGTTCTGCCGTTTTAAACAAGTTTAGACCTCTTGATAAGTCCTTTCATAGCGCTGTTGTTGGTACGGAAATATTGTTGTATAGAAATGAATTTAATCTAGAGCAAAACAAATATTGTGCTCATCCCCCAACTGATAAGTTACTTAGCCAGACATACGACTCGTTGGAATCATGCTTGAATTCCCATTTACTTTCAAAAAGAGGAAGAGAGATTTTGGGGACATGTAAAAAAGAGCTGGAGGGGATATGAGTTTTACTGAGCTTGAACAGGAGTTCCTTGAGAGTTTAATGGTAGATGACGTTATCTGCAATGAAGTCAAACTCTTGCAGGGTAGCGGTAGTGTGGATTTTTTCAATCTGGAGGAAATAGAGGCAATGTTGTCTGGTTCAAGGATAACCAGTGACCGAGTTCGTTTTTATCGTGATAAACATAATTTATCTAACTCTATTTTTTTGCTAGGTAAGAATAAAGATGGTCAACAGTCATATTATTTGAGAAATGACAAGTTGAACAATGCCTTGCTTAAAGGTGGGACTTTAGCATTAGATTCAATCGATGAGTATTTTGGTTATTTCTCTGAAACTACTAATAAAATTAGCACGTTACTAAAGTGTGAGTCTTCTGCGAATTTATATGTTTCTTATGGGAATAGTAGTGGTTTTGGCGAGCATAGTGATGACCATCACGTTCTAGTGAAACAGCTTTTTGGTAAAAAAAGGTGGATGTTTGAAGGTGGAACTAAATCCATCGTATTGCAAGAAGGTGATTTGCTTTTTGTTCCAAAAGGGATTCTTCATGATCCTGTTGCGGAAACTAGTCGTTCATTGCATGTTACCTACAGTATTGTTCGTCCCACTTTGAATGATTTCATTGATTGGGCGATTAAAAATAAAGAAAATTATAACACTAGCAATTTTGACATTGGCGATAAGGGCTATTTTCTAGAGCTACATAAAATAATGGCTGACTTTATTTTACATAGAGATAATAAAGCAAGAGCGATACGCCATTATAAAGAAACAAGGATGTTTCCTAAATGAAATTCGACTCACTAAAAAATTTAGTCATAGGGCTAACAAACAAATACTCTTACCTCAGCATTTTTTTTGCTTTTTTACATCAAATATCAATTGCCGTATCTGTTTATGCATCAGTTAAAATAATCTATGCATCTAGTACATCAGGTTACTCTAGTGAAGAGTTTAAGTTTTGGGCTACTACCTATGTATTATGCATGATCTTACCTTACTGCTTATCATATTTCTCTGATATCTATAAAGAGAAATGGTTATGTGATTCATTGAGCAACTTTTGGGACTCGTCCTCGAAAAAGTATAAATTATGCACTTCACGAATAAAAAAAGACAAGGTATTAGGTGTGTTTGTCACACAAGGTAAAGAGGCCATTGTTGAATTTGTAAATTATTCTTTCTATAGCATATCATCTTTACTTAATTTCGGATTAAGTTTATTTGTTATTTCTTTAGCCTTGGACTATCGGTTCTTTATTAGTGTGTTATTGAGCGCAGTTCTGGTTTTTATTATCAATAGATTTGTATCAGGTTCGATGGAGTCGTTATCTAAAGATAGGGTTGAAAAAGGGTCAACATTAACTAATCAGCTGTCAAATATACACGATAACTATCATAATGGTTCAGTGGTTAATTCGGATAGCTTTGAGTCAGAAAAAGATTCCAAATCCGAATTTTATTTAAAATCAAGGTTAAGAGAGGCCAGATATAAATACAGAGTGATGTTGCTGACATCCTTCTGCTCTCTAATTCCCACAACTTTTCTTGTGTTATTTTTACTTTTTTCTCCAGAAGTGGATGATTTAATTAAGCTCGGAATCGTTATTAACTTGACGAGAGTGTACCACTTATTAAACTCGGCAAACGATTTGATATCTATATATGTTTCGCTACCAAATATTAAAGGGCAGCTAAAGGTCATTTGTTTTTTTTCCGATGAAGATGAGTCATCCAATAATACCCAAACTAACATTTATATTTTAGATGAAAATGACAGGGTTATTTCAAATGAGAACCTTGCAGAGAAAGAGAACGGGTTGTTCTCAATCAAAGGGAGAAATGGTTCAGGAAAAACGACGTATCTATTAGGTTATCAATCCTCAATCGACGGTCTTTATTTTAACCCTGCTTACCGATTGTCTTGGCCCGAGTGTGAGGACAGAGATCGTTTATCTGATGGGCAATACTCTAAAGCCTGTTTGGAATGGTTATTGTCTAAGACAGATAAGACTTTGTTATTGGATGAGTGGGATGCCTTTCTCGATCAGCAAAACAAAGCCGAAATGAGTGAATTGATTTTCAATGAATCAAAGAAAAGAAAAATATTACAAGTTAAGCAGTGACTGAGTTGGGGTCGCATTGAGACGTTTAGGCTGAGAGCTGCAGGCACTGTTATATAAACACTATGGAAGACGGCATATTTTCTACGATGTGCTCAAATGTAAGGTGATTTTGGATTGGAGAGAGGGGATGTTTCTTGTGACTAAAATTTGCCGCCACTATATCGCCATTCGGGTACTGGAAGTAAGCATAACTCCATGATTTTTCGTTACATTAAGTTAGCTTTGAGATTATAGTTTAGAACTTAACCGAACTAAACGACTGTCTTGTATTTCAAGGTGTTAGAATAAAGATCAATAGGTTATGGAAAGTTTAACTGCGTATAAAAACATATAACTTTGTCTTTCGGGAGATTCTGTCGCCAATTTGTCGCCATAAAATCTTCTCTTTAATAAGGATAAATTGTTGGAGAGATAAAGATTAAAGTTAATTCGAAGTAGATTCACAGATAGTTAAAACCATCGGCAAGTTCTGGCTAGAAACAATTTAAGGCGTTTGAGTTAATTTTTACGTTTTAGGTTACGCAAAGCAACTTGAAACTAGAAGTATTGGGGGATTTATGGTTGTCTTATCTTCTTGTTGCATAACCAAGTATCAATGCTTTACTACCAATGACTGTATTATATTGATAAAATACCGCGAAAC
>NZ_JBFRVM010000201.1:0-2756 GCF_041475145.1 Vibrio sp. 10N.222.49.A3 | reverse complement strand
ACCTCTGCATGAGGTAGCCACGTTTTAAGTTGGCGTATTAACTCTGGAATGTTCTTGGTTTGGTGACTAATGAACACATCCCCCGAATCTAGTTCTTTCAACACTCTGAACTTATCGACATTACCTTCATTTAAGAATGCTTCGACCCTCTTAACGCTCATCTGTATAACCACTTCAACGGGATTGAGTAGTTCATCTTCATACCCACAACCTGTCAGCTTCTGCTCAACGCTAGAGTCAGGAGAGTATTTATCCTCGTAGCGCACTAACTCACGAATCTTAGCCACTCTGAGTGACTCTAGGCAGTTTCTGTGTGTCCCGACAATGAACCACAATCCACGTTCATTCAACAGTTTGTAGCTGTGGAACTCATCGTAGGTTTTCCCTTCATGGCTAAAGCTAATCACGTTTCGTCGTTGTATTGATTCGATAAGCTTCTCGAACACCGAAGCACATTCACTAATGTCCTCGACTTGTGGGTTCTTGAAGAGAAAGGGTGGGGTGGTTTTGTTGTTCAATACGCCATTGCTTAGATAGTGCTTACCTGAAAACAAAGTATCGAATCCCATGTTTAACAGCAGGAGAGATAGCTCGTTATTGGTCTGTCTGCCTAAGAACTTAGGGTCTAACGAGTAACAAGCACCGTCACGTTGTATAGGTAGGTAATTTAACCGTTCATTGAAGTCACGATTTAGCGTCCTTCTTGCTACCCCAAATTCACGACTTAAATCTTCTAGATGCAATTTCTCACCTGTATTTAAACGGGTAAGGATAATGCCAAGTCGTTTCGCTAGTTTGTCATGCTCTTTCATTCTACGCATTGTAGATAGGTCGCTCGTCAGGTGGTGTCGCACTGAGAAAGAACCTGATTATTTCTAGCTAATTTTCATAAGGTTACTGATATTGCTATAGCTTTCATTAGCTACCTCTAGGTATGCCTTACAAGACATTCATCAATCATTTCAATATTTCTACACCTAAGCGACACACCCTGTCGTTCACCCTCTTTAAACTAATCATCAATCACGTTAACGCCGTCTCTTATAAGCGGCGTCATTACGTATTTAAGGAAAAAAAATGAAAACATCAATCATCCTGCTAGGTCTAACTTCACTATTAGCATCTTCAGTATTTGCAGGTGGGACGTTCGGAGGTAATCCGGGCGATATCTCGAAAATGAAAGAACTGCTAGAGCCACAATGGAATGGTAAAGCAGGTATTCAGAACACATCATCTTACGGTGTCATCGTGCAATGGAAAGCGGATGTCTGCGGAACCATGAACGGTCATGTTACTGATGTAACTCAATGCGGCTCTGATACCCCGAAAGGTAAAGCACAATAAATTTTGTTGCGGAGCTTGGCTCACGATATCTCAGCTTCGAAATTGGAACTCTCTAGGCTGAGGTATCAATGAGCTCCGCAACACCCTAATCAACCAACAAGAAGGAGCCTTTACATGGCGATTAAATCAATAACAACATTAGTTACAACCTGTCCTGCATGTGGTGAACGTGCTTATGATGATGGTAGCTGTCAGGTGTGCGGTCATTCTCACTAAAACTGTATTGGTAAAAATCTATGGGGCGTATTCTTAATTGAGTACGCCCCTTTTTCATATCTATAGGAAAGGAGAATCGTGATGAAAGCATATGATCGAGTCATGCCTCAACAACGATGGTTTAAGCCAAGCGTTTCAACTGGATTGAAAGGAGCACAGTACGGGACGGCACTTGGATCGAGGTTTGGTCCTCAAGGTGTTGTGTTAGGTGGTGCAATTGGGTTTGTCAGTGGAGCTTTAATCGGTGGTGTTCTGGATGAGCTAGACGTTCTTTAATGATTGAAGAAGTGGGGGGTATCTCTGCTTCTTTTTTCTTACGTTGATGATTCAGAGTTCGTATTGACGACGGCTTCGATAGGTCGAGTTTAGCTAACATTAGAGATAAATTTCACAACCAGTGTTAGCAATGTAGAAGTGTTGCTGATGTTCGTTTCTTTATCTAGTCACGATGATTCACTTTGTCATTGCTGTGCTCATTCTGTTCTAAATTCAGCACTGTCCCATTGCACTAATATCAGGTTCTGAAATTAACGGTCTGGCACCAAAAAGTAGTCTTTTTCTATAGTCTTTTTCGACTTGAGTAAGCCCTTTAATCGATGTCACGCGCTCAGACACCTATATCGAAGGCCTTTACCGATTATCAAGTTTGCCTTGAATTTGAGAACTATACATTAACGGGACATTTTCGATATTTCGATTTTGTGCTGTCTTCAAAGCAACTAAATAAAGGTGAAAAAATGACACGTAAGACAAAGAAAAAGGGTTTTATCCAAGCCCCTGATGGAAGCTCTTTTGCAATGAAAGTAATTGCCTCGATTATCCGACTTGAAGACTTATTTATTCTTCTGGATGCGAAGGGACGACAAACCTCTTACACCAAGCTTTCAGAGAAAGAGGGTAGAACTGTTGCCGATGCTGATGCTTGTACTGATGAGGTGATCAACTCAGATAGCTTTATCAACCTAGGTAAAGGTAATCACGTTCGTTGTTCTACTATCGAGGCGGTCGAGACCTGTAATGGTCGAGATCATAAAGGAATTCTGTTTCGTGGTGAGGGTGACGTGATACTGGGTTTCCTACCTATGATCTGCTCCAGTTAGACTGGACACCGCATTAAGCGACATATTGTTTTTCAAAGTTAACTGGACTTAGATACCCAAGGGCACTGTGCCTTCTTGTTCGATTATAATCAACTT
>NZ_JBFRVM010000200.1:0-1406 GCF_041475145.1 Vibrio sp. 10N.222.49.A3 | reverse complement strand
ATTATTGCTTGAACCTGAACGGATATTTGGCTGGGACAAAGAGGACTGAACGTGGAAACGTTCGGTCCTTTCTTTTATCTGGAAGAATGAAGTGACTCAAACTGTCTCTCATCCTTTTCAGTTTTACAGGTAGAGTTCCGTCTGGACTTAAAGCTAACCAACGTAATTGCGCATCAATAAGGTTAATTGCGGCGGTAAAACTGACCCTAGTCGCTCGAACCCCGGCTTCTGAAGCTATCTTAACCATCTCTAATCGCACTAAGTTATAGGCAAGTAATACGCCCCACAGCTCTTGCTTCACACCGGCAGAAAAACGACTTCGTAAAGTGACGTGACTTTGCAGTTGAGTCTGTTTAATTTCACCATAACCTTCTTCTATCTCCCAGCGTTGCCAATAAATACGCAGCAGGCTTTCTAGCGAGTATCTACTAGGGTCTGTAAGTGAAGTAATAAAACCTTTTATCTCACCTTTTGGCTCTTGATATAGGACTAATCTGGCTTCCCAACGTGCGGGTAAATTCGGATTCTGCCGTTGAGCTTGAGGAGATATGGGCATTGAGATGAGCATGTCGTTCTCCGCATATTTCTCCAACACTTCATAGCGTAGCTTACGCTTTGCAGGCATTAGCCAGTGAGCATTTTCCGCACTCTCTTGCCACGACAACAAGAGGTCTGCCGAGAAATAACAACGATCAAATAAGGTCAATGAATGTGCGGGGATATCATTGAATAGGCGCTTAGCTAAGGTCGTTTCACCGACATGACAGCCATCAAAAGCCGCCCCCATAATCATTCGAGTTTCTGTTGACATCAAAGCGACTAAACGAAGTTGAGGGTAAGGTTTCAATTTTTTAGAGATGAACCCAAATTCTTCAGCGTTCTCTGGGGAATCTTGGCACCTAAATGTTGTCCCATCGACAGCAAGAACATTAAGCTCTAAGTCTTTGTCTTGTTGAAGGATATCTCCATTCCAAGCCTTTACCGTTGTGTGAAACAGAGCCGCTAACGGACTCTCATCTAGACGTCGGCGTGAATCAGTTAGGACACTGGGTGCAACACGAGACCAGCTATCTTCAGGTTTAGGCTGAAGTGCAATGTCTAATGAACTGCACACCTCTTTGATAGACATGTTGCGTTGCAGCCCCATCCAAATAACTAACCAGACAGCTTGCTGAGCGGGAAGCCGACGTCGTCTTATGCTCGCTTTATTGGTTTCAAGAAGAGCTTGTTCTATCCACTCAATCTGAATGGCGTCGACAACAGATTCATAATTGTCGGCATCTTCAATGGTCTCGTGTGCCATTGCTAATTCTTGTTCAAGCATAAAAAAATCCCCATCAACGTTGTTGATGGGGATTATCTGCTAACTGCAAGATCGTTCAAGTCTTCTTAAACGATCGGCATTA
>NZ_JBFRVM010000199.1:0-342 GCF_041475145.1 Vibrio sp. 10N.222.49.A3 | reverse complement strand
AAGGCTTAATTGATAACGAACAAGCGCTTATCGACAGCACCCAAGGCCGGGCGCATCACATGCGCACCCACGTTGAATCGAACACGCTCAACAAGCTCGCTATCTCTAAAAACCAGCAGCGCATACTGACCGACCTGTACCACTCCACCAAACAGTTCCACGTGGTCAATGTACGCGGCTCATCACAGGGTATTGCGCAGCAGCTACTCAATGTAGGCAATCACAGCGGTAAACGTGTCCAATTGGTCTCTCAAAGCGTGAAAGCCAAGACTGAGGGCATGGAGAGCGTACAGCGCAAGAGCCAAACTCTCAGCGCCTGGGTCGGTCAGCTCTTTTCAGCAG
>NZ_JBFRVM010000198.1:0-629 GCF_041475145.1 Vibrio sp. 10N.222.49.A3 | reverse complement strand
AAAAGTCGAGGTTGGTATGCCGTCATTCCCGATGAGGTTGATTGTTTTCAAGTGAGCTACAAATGGACAAGCCAGTCCCATTCTTTTGCAAGCGTCACCCACCATATGACTTACCAGTTAGAGCCAAATATAGAGTGTGCTCAAGATTGGCTGTATGGCAATGAGTGCATGAAGCATTCTGATTCTTCGAAACTAGCGATGGCCGCCGATGAATACAGCTTTAACCATCTAGAATGCCTGACTCATGGCAAGCATTTAACCAAGGAAGAAATTGTAGCGTTAGACCGATTTAAAGCGGGCATTACATCCATTCACATTGATGAAAATGGCGTCATCATTCACGAAGAACGAACGTTAACCGCTAGCAATTCCTTTGCTTGTGTTGGGATCATTTTGTAACCACACCTCTTTTAATTCCACTTCCCCCTTAACCTCCACTCACCGCTCAGTTTTGCTGCTAGCGGCAATTTGCGTTGCATAAGGAAAATACTCATGCTTTCTATTAGCCCATTAAAATCCGCTTCTGGCGCTGCCAAATATTATCTCAGCGAAGAAAACCCCAAAGACCTACCTGACGTCTCTTTAGAAAAAAACGCGGGCGATAACTATTACCTCAAGGAAAAAGACCA
>NZ_JBFRVM010000197.1:0-8130 GCF_041475145.1 Vibrio sp. 10N.222.49.A3 | reverse complement strand
TTCATTGAAATCAATTTTGATTCCGAAGAATCTGTTTTATCTAACGATAAAACGTTTTGATATTCATCAACGAGTGCCCACACAGATTGATAGGTTTAAATTGTTAAAGAGCTTCACTTGTTGAGCGTTCCTTTTAGTAAGGAGCCTCTCTAAGTGGACGGCCATTCTAGCGAATTGGGTTCCAGTGTCAAACACTTTTTCCAGCTAATTTTTCAAAGCATCTTAAATGCTTAATGTCGTCTCGTTACTTAGTTCAAACCGCTTGGTTATCCCTAGCAACGGAGGCGCATTATAGAGAGAATCCCCCTTTGCACAAGACCAAAAACGGAAAAAAATCGCCACAGGCGATCGTTCGGACACTATTCACACAAAGCGTTCAAAATAGGTACGATTACGTCTTAATTTCGACTAATCGTACCTATCCTTCTTACCTTTATTATTGGTGAGCAATAATTCGGTCGTTATTCACTAATAGCTGCACTTTCTTATCCGGATTGATTTTCCCTGCAAGTATCGCTTTCGCTAATGGGTTCTCTACTGTTTGTTGAATTGCTCTTTTAAGAGGCCTTGCACCATATACAGGGTCAAAACCAACTTGAGAGATTAGCTTGAGCGCTTTTTCTGAAACTTCGAGTTCATAACCATTGTCTTCCATTCGCTTTTTCAAATGATCAAGCTGAATAGCGGCAATTGACTCGATGTGCTCTTGGCCTAATGGATGAAACACGACACTTTCATCAACTCGATTCAAAAACTCAGGTCGGAAATGTTTACCCACCACTTCCATAACCTCATTTTTAATCCCTTGGTAATCCAATGTATTAAAGTTCTCTTGAATACGAGTTGAACCTAAGTTCGATGTCATGATTACCACGGTATTTCTAAAATCAACCGTACGACCTTGTCCGTCAGTTAATCGCCCATCATCTAAAACTTGCAATAGAATATTGAAAACATCTGGGTGAGCTTTCTCTACCTCATCAAGCAGAATGACAGAATAAGGTTTTCGACGAACAGCTTCGGTTAAGTACCCACCTTCTTCATAACCCACATAACCAGGGGGAGCACCAACTAAACGAGCAACAGAGTGTTTTTCCATAAACTCAGACATATCGATACGAACCATCGCATCTTCACTATCGAACATAAAGTTAGCTAATGTTTTACACAGTTCCGTTTTACCTACACCTGTTGGCCCTAAGAACAAGAACGAACCAATCGGCTTATTCGGATCAGACAAACCAGCACGGCTACGACGAATCGCATTCGATACCACTTCGACCGCTTCCGCTTGACCGATAACCCGCTTATGCAGAACACCTTCCATTTTCAGAAGCTTCTCCTTTTCTGCTTCTAGCATTTTAGAAACAGGAATACCGGTTTGCTTTGAAAGGACATCGGCAATCTCAGCGTCGGTCACCTTATTACGTAATAAGGTCATTTCTTGCATTTCAGCTTGAGTCGCGAGATCTAACTGCTTCTCCAATTCTGGGATTCGACCATATTGCAATTCAGACATACGGTTAAGGTCACCAGCGCGTCGTGCAAAATCCATATCCATTCGAGCTTGTTCTAGCTCTGATTTAATATGTTGCGTACCAGACAGCGCCGCTTTTTCAGCGTTCCAAACTTCTTCAAGCTCTGCGAAATCGCGTTCTTTCTCAGAAAGTTCGCTTTGTAACGTACGAAGCCTCTTTTCACTGGCCTCATCATTTTCATTCGTCAGAGCTTGCTGTTCGATCTTCAATTGAATGATTTTGCGCTCTAACTTATCCAATGACTCGGGCTTTGAATCTATCTGCATTCGAATACTCGAAGCCGCTTCATCAATGAGATCAATCGCCTTATCTGGTAACTGACGATCTGAAACATATCGGTGAGATAGCGTTGCCGCCGCTACGATAGCAGGATCGGTAATTTCTACATGATGGTGGAGTTCATAGCGCTCTTTCAAACCACGAAGAATCGCTACCGTGTCTTCAACGGTGGGTTCATCCACGATCACTTTTTGGAATCGACGCTCCAAAGCCGGGTCTTTCTCTATATATTGTCGGTATTCATCGAGCGTTGTTGCGCCGACACAATGCAGTTCACCACGAGCTAATGCTGGTTTCAGCATGTTACCCGCATCCATAGAGCCTTCGCCTTTACCTGCGCCGACCATCGTATGAATTTCATCGATAAAGAGAATGACATTGCCTTCTTCTTTCGATAATTCATTAAGCACTGATTTTAGACGCTCTTCGAATTCACCACGATATTTAGCACCCGCAACTAATGAGCCCATGTCTAATGAAAGCACTCGTCGGCCTCTTAAGCCTTCAGGCACTTCATTATTGATAATACGCTGAGCCAAACCTTCGACAATCGCAGTTTTACCTACACCGGGTTGACCGATAATGACAGGGTTGTTCTTAGTACGACGTTGAAGGACTTGAATCGTGCGACGAATTTCATCATCACGACCAATCACAGGATCTAGCTTGCCTTGCTCTGCTCGCTCGGTCAGATCAATGGTGAACTTCTCTAAAGCTTGGCGTCTATCTTCCGCATTCGGGTCATCAACCTTTTGACCACCACGAACTTGCTCGATAGCTTGAGATAGTTTTTGCTCGGTCAGGCCTAGTTCTTTAAGTAAGTTACCCAAAGGCCCTTTGTCTTCAATGGCAGCGAGTAGGAATACTTCTGAAGATATGTAACTGTCTTGCCGCTTTTGTGCGACCTTGTCACATAGGTTGAATAGCGTTCCCATTGCGTTAGAAAGCTGAACATCACCACCGATACCGCTTACTTTCGGCACTCGGTCTAATATTTCGCTCAATTTAGAACGCAATTGAACAACGTCAATATTCAACATAGTGAGCAATGGACGAATCGCACTGCCATCTTGATTAAGCAAAGACACCATTAGGTGTACAGGTTCTATATATTGGTGATCACGACCTAATGCGAGCGACTGAGCATCAGATATCGCAATTTGGAATTTACTAGTGAATCGATCGAGACGCATGCCAACCTTCCTACTCTTTAGATATGTTTATCTTATGGTTAGAAGATGGATACGGTAACGCAGATTTTCAAGGGATAAGGATGAAGAATAGAGCTGATATGAAAATATAAATGAACTGGATGAGTGGTTATGCTAGTCAGAGATTACTCTAACCAAATAAATGTTGCCTGACGCCCAGTAATACCATCACGACGATAAGAATAGAAAGCATCTGAATCTGCGTATGTACATAGATTCGAATCTGTCACCGAAGTCACGCCAACTTTCATTAATCGTTGAGTCGCAAGTTGAGACATATTTGCTAACCACTTGCCGGGTTCAGATTTAGCTTTAAATGCTAATTTCGCTTGAGGGTCAAAACGAGCAAAAGCGTCCAACACATCGTTGCCAACCTCAAACGCATCTTTACCAATAGCAGGACCAAGCCAAGCAATGATCTGATTATCTGAATCTAGGTTTGAAAACTTTGCGACGGCATTTTCAAGAATGCCACCAGCAAGACCACGCCAACCCGCATGAACGGCAGCAACTTGAGTGCCTTTGGTATCGCTAAGGATGACCGGTAAGCAATCGGCTGTCATCGCAGAACACACAACCCCCTTTGCAGTGGTAAATGCACCATCCGCATCAAGCACATTCGCCACAGGTTCTAAAACCGTAACGACATCCGTTGAGTGAGTTTGATTTAGCCATACTGGAGCTGTGGGCATCTTAGATTGTTGCTTTAGCCATGTTCGATTACTTTCAACAAGTAAAGCATCATCCCCAACATGCATACCAAGGTTTAACCCTTGATAAGCACCTGTAGAACAACCATCAAAACGAGTCGAAGCAAATGCTTTCACGTTTTTTGGTGCATTCCAGTCAGGGATGATCATTGACACGATTAAATGTCGTCTTCTATGTTTTCGCGAGCATCAACACGCAACGCTTCAGCCATTACAACCATGTCATTTGGCACAGGTGCGTGGAACTCTACCTCTTCACCAGTAATCGGGTGAACAAACTTCAGCATAACCGCGTGTAACGCTTGGCGATCAAAAGAACGAATCATTGTCGTTAGTTCTTCAGATGCACCTTTAGGAATACGAGCACGACCACCGTACGCAATATCACCTAACAACGGGTGCTGAAGGTATGACATGTGAACACGAATTTGGTGAGTACGACCCGTTTCTAGGCGCAGACGAATACGAGTATGTTCGCGGAAGTGCTCAGCAACACGGTAGTGAGTTACCGCAGGCTTACCCAGTTCATTAACGTCCATTAACGTACGCTTAGTTGCATGACGGCTAATGCCTTTCTCAACCACACCACCCGCGGTCATTTTACCAATAGCAATTGCTTCATATTCACGAGTAATACGACGTTTAGCAAGAGCTCGTACAAGGCGAGTTTGAGCTGGAACCGTTTTAGCCACAACCATAAGACCAGTTGTGTCTTTATCAAGACGGTGCACAATACCCGCACGAGGTACTTCAGCAATCTGAGGGTAATGGAAAAGCAATGCGTTTAGTATGGTTCCATCCGGCGTACCTGCACCTGGGTGTACAACCAGATCGCGAGGTTTATTGATAACCAATAAATCATCATCTTCATAGACAATGTCTAACGGAATATCTTGTGCTTCCCAGCGCTCTTCATCCGCAAGCTCTGCTTGTAAGATGATCGCTTCACCGCCCAAAACTATGGTGCGCGGTTTAGTGATAACTTCGCCATCCACTTGGATTTTGCCGTCAAGAAGCCACTCTTTAATACGAGAGCGAGAAAAATCGGTAAATAGTTCAGCGACAGCTTGGTCTAAACGTTGACCTAACTGGCTGCTTTTTACTGTGTCTGTTAATGTTATCTGCTGAGCCATATCGAACTTTTTTAAAAACCGTGAGACTAATACCCATTAGTATGGATAAAATAGAATAATTGCATCATTGTATCTGTTACTGGTTAGAAAGTAACGGAAGCTTACGAAATATTTAATTCAAGGAATCGACGCCTGACATGAAACACCTTACTTTAACGGGTCTATTAGCCGTATCACTCTTAGTTGGTTGTTCAAGTAGTGAAGAAATAGTACCGGATGTACCGCCATCGGTTCTTTACTCTGACGCCCAAGAATCACTGCAGAGTGGTAGCTGGCTTTCTGCAATCGAAAAGCTAGAAGCCTTAGACTCACGTTACCCATTCGGCGCCTATTCTGAACAAGTACAACTGGATCTGATTTACGCTTACTACAAAAATGATGACTTGGCGCTTGGCCTTGCGACTATTTCGCGATTCCTACGCTTAAACCCTACTCATGAAAAACAGGATTGGGTTCTTTACATGCGCGGTTTAACGCATATGGCACAAGACCGAAACTTCATGCATGATATTTTTAATATCGATCGTAGCGACCGAGACCCAGAACCTGTGAAACTTGCATTTGCTGATTTCAAACGACTGTTAGAACGTTTCCCAGCAAGCCCATACGCTGAAGATGCACAAAAACGCATGTTCGCACTGAAAAACCGCCTCGCGGAGTATGACTTAGCAACCGCTGATTTCTACCTGCGTCGTGAAGCTTGGATTGCAGCTATAAACAGAACACAAGAGTTGCAGAAGACTTACCCTGACACCATTGCTGCACGTAAGTCTTTAGACATTCAATTAGAAGCTTATGAACAACTAGGCTTAGAAGACGCAGTGTTACGAACAGAAAAGTTAATCGAGCTCAATCCACTGCCTTAGTCAGCGAATCACACTCGTCGTTAACTAAAACAATCACTTCAAAATCGCGCTAATTTGTTAGCGCGATTTTTTTTGAACTTCGTCTGGTAAACTTGATGAATGGCAACATAAGCAGTATCTTCAATAGATAACTTTTAACAAAACATCAACATGGAGTGTGGATGTGAGCAGGATGTTATTATTTATCTGGATCGGGTTATTTAGCCAACTTTCCAACGCATTAGAACTGTCCCCATTGAGCAATCAACCTTACATGGGAGACTTAGATGTACTCAAAACAAAAGGAACAGTGAGAGTATTGGTTTCGGCTGATCTGGGCTTTTACTACATAGAAGATGGCAAGCCAAAAGGTATTGTGGCAGAAATGCTCTACCACTTTGAGAAAAGTCTTCGTAAGAAGCACCCCTATCTCAACGTTCAAATCATCCCCGTGCAACGAGATGATCTACTCCCCTCGTTAGAATCTGGTTACGGTGATGTCGCTGTCGCCAACCTAACGATCACCGACAAGCGGTTAAGTGTCATCGATTTTTCCGATCCAATGATCAAAGATGGGAAAGAACTGATTATCACCGGAAAAAATTCTGCCCCTATCACCGAAATCAAGCAATTGAGTGGTCAAGAGGTCTGGATCCGAGCTAGCTCGAGTTACTTCGAGAGTGTTCAAAGAGTCAACAAAGAGCTTAACGCACTAGGTTTACCACCACTGCATGTCCACTTTATCGAAGAATCATTGCAAGACTACGAGCTGATAGAACTGGTCAATCAGGGTTATATACAAGGTACAGTTCTAGATAGCCACAAAGCTAAGCTCTGGCTCGATGTTATGGAAAACATTCAGGTACACACTGAGTTGCCGCTGCGTGAAAATGGTCAAATTGCTTGGGCACTGAGAAAAGACAGCCCTCAGCTAAAGAAAGAGATCAACAAATACGTAAAGACCGCACGAACAGGAACTCTACTTGGGAACGTTATCTATAATAAATACATCGACAACACTCGTTGGTTAGGACGAGCACTCAACCCAAATAAAGTAGACCGAGTGGCAAAACTGGCAGATGTCTTTGAAAAATATTCGAATGAATACGAATTCGACCCTTTGATGATGTCAGCTCAAGGTTTCCAAGAGTCTGGACTTGATCAAAGCAGGGTTTCTCACCGAGGCGCCATCGGTGTAATGCAGGTGTTGCCAAGTACCGCCAAAGACAAAAACGTCAATATAAAAAACATACATAAGGTGGATAACAACATCCATGCTGGTGTGAAATATATGCGCTTTATCAAAGACCGATATTTTGACGATCCAGCGATATCGCCTGACAATCAAATCTACTTCACTTTAGCTTCTTACAATGCCGGCCCCGCTAAGATAAGAAAGATGCGGAACATTGCTAAAAAAAAGGGTTATAACCCAAATATCTGGTTTAAAAACGTGGAAATCATCACTCGTAAGTACGTGAGTAAAGAACCCGTAACCTATGTCGCCAACATCAATCGTTACTTCGTCATTTACAAACAATTGCAAGCAATCAATGCCATCCGAGAGGACGGTACAGCGAGATTACTGAACACTAACGATTAACTTCGCCCTTAACATCAGAGCTTGAGGAACAAAGGTGTTAGATAAGGTTAAAAACATAAAAGCCGCATAAGAAAACTTATGCGGCTTTTATTTATCTAATTCTGAAGAAGCTTACGCAGAGAGCTACATCATGATACCTATATCACAAAACACTATTGAGTAAATTTCAATCAAGCACTTTCTATAGGCTGTAGTCCGCCCCTAAAAACTGGTTTAATTTTTAGCGAAGCCTTGCCTCCAACTTATCGTTTTTCATAGGGATAACAAGTATTTTTCGACAAAAAGATATCAAGACTTGCGTGAGATCACATTTGATTTTAATGCTTATCCCACCCAACCAAAACAAGATCTAAATCACATTCTTTATTCCTAAAAGTCGTAATCTGAAGTTAACCCATGAGGGATACAACAGAGGAAAACTTCTATGAAAATGAACATCACTGGTAAAAATATCGACATTACCTCTGCAATCCGTGATCACATAGAAAGCAAATTTAAGAAGCTGGATAAATGGCAAGTAGACATCATTGGCTGCCAAGCGAGCTTTAGCGAAGAACCAAATAAAAAGAAAAAATTTGAAGCCGTTCTAACGGTACCAAAAGGCCAACTTGTTGCTTCATCAATTCATGACGACCTCTACGTAGCTATTAACGAAGTAGAACAAAAACTAGAGCGTCAACTCAACAAGCTGCGCCATAAACCAGAAGCGCGCCGCGCTGAAAAGCCTGAAATCGAAGAGCTAGAAGCTGAAGTAGAATAAGGAAATATGACAGATTAAAAAATAGCGCCTCAGGGCTAATGCCGTTCACTT
>NZ_JBFRVM010000196.1:0-10563 GCF_041475145.1 Vibrio sp. 10N.222.49.A3 | reverse complement strand
CTACCCTGCCAGATAGGGAAGTCTTAAAGTTCGAACGGCAGTATCTAATCCATTGGAACGATTAGAATATCGACTGGAGATGTGTCGATGATCTGTTTCGAATGGGAAATGATTTTATGCCAAAAATCGTGGTGATGGCCACATAGTAGTAGGTCAACGCCATTTACCTCGATGGTATTTTTGAGCTTATCATTCAAATCTCCCGTTCCCACGAATATGTGCTTGATTGGGTGTTTAGCGTATGCCTCAAACTCTTTCAAATGTTTAACGGAATCTTCATTGATGGGTAGATCGCCTTCATTTCCCTGAATATCAACGAGTTCAGGGTAAATCTCTCCATGCGTGCCGTCGATATAAACAAACGAAATGCCAGCCTCTAGTTTGTTTGCGAAGAAGGTAGCTCGATCAATCAGAATCTTAGTGTCGTCGGACATTTCAACAGCGACCAGAATATGTCGGTATTCCATAATTAAAGCCTCGTGTTATCAGTTATATAACAAGCATAGTTTTTGCTAGCGCAAATGATATCGAAGAGATCTCATATTGCATAAAATCATCATTCAATGATCTTCTAAGCACTATCGTATTTATATCGCTTTGATTGATAAGAAATTTACAAAAGGTTGTTATAGTGGTTGAAGCGCTAGCTTATTCTGTTAGATAGGCTTTACGGTTTAATGCGCCAATAACGAAGAGGCATCAATGACAGCACTACTCACCATTCCCACTAGGACGTTAGGTTTCGACTACGATATTGAGATCCGAGATTGGTCTCAAAAGCTTGTGGGCTTTCATGTGTTTGAAGATGGTCGACGCCCGCTCGATGGTGGCATTGGGCTGAGCCTAAACCTTGTTGAGCAGTTTGATAAGAATGGTCGTTGGTTGGATTCATTGCCTGCGCGTTATCGTGAAATCACCGACGACTTTCCAGAGTATCAATACCAGATGCTTTGGCTTGCAGCAAATACCGATGAAGCCGCGCAATTGCTTGAATTAAGGCCAGTTATTTTGGCTTTGATCTGTATGAAATACAGTGTCGATAATCAGAAAGCGTTGGCACTAAGTCGCTTAGGGCAGAAGAAGATCCTTGCTAAGTTGGGTTTAGACAGCAGCAAGGCGACACTCAAATTCATCGACAAGCTAGAGCTTCATTACAATGTTGGTGATGAACTCGACCACATTGTTCGTATTCTCGAACCGCTGCAAAGACGAGTCCTTAAGTTTAAGCATTACTCAAAAGTAGGCTACACAGCGCTGCGTTTGGACCAAGTTCATCCATTTCTAACCGGCAGTCGATTGGGCATTGCGATGGTGGAAGAGGGCAGGCTCAATGCGCCTTCAAAAATGGCGATGTTCCAAGATGCGATATTGTTAGGACTGGATTTGGAGATGGATGATCCATTACGTGCCATCACCAGTCAAAATTCCTTTGCTATGTTTGAGCAACTGCATGATAGGTGGACAGAACAGCGTCAGTTACGTCGTCTAGAAGGAAATCGGCCTATGGACATGGACATCCCTTATCCAGTTCCTTTACTCGGTAATGACAATATTCATCCGCTTACTGATTACTACGACCTTGAACAAGAGGGCGTGGAACAAAAACATTGTATTGGCGTCTATCACAATCGAATCATGAGTGATCGCTATGTGGTGTTTCGAATGCTCAAGCCTCAACGCTTAACCATTGGCCTACGTCGTGTTCCAAGCAAAGCCTTTCCGTTTGAGATTGACCAGATTTGTGGGAAACCGCCATCGGAGTCGGCTCGCCAAGTCATCCATGACTGGTTAGAAGCGAGTAAGCAAAAGTACCCTAAGCAATAGCCATGAAGTAGAAGGAATGATTCATATGTATCAACAAGGTGATTTATGCCCGCATTGTGGTTTGATTATTGTGATGCCTACGGATCTCCAAGGTGAATGCCTAGGATGCGGCGAAGAAATTAATCAAGACCCAGCAGGCGATTACGACGAAGAAGAGTAGCTTTACCTACACTTAGATTAAACAAGGCTAGGATAGCCGAATTACACTCTTTCAAAGGACGGAAAAAATGCAGAAAGTAATCTTTAGAAATTGCGATGAAAGCTCGCCTTATTGGAGTGAGTTAGAGGGCTTATTTCAAAGCGAATGGTCTAATTTCAAGTTTCAAGATACCTATAAAGAAAACGTACAACTCCCTCCAGTAATAACAGTACTTCGCGATAATGTGGTCATTGGTGGCTTGGCGTATTCCTATTTTCAAGAACCTCACCAAGTGCGTGATGTGGTGTGGATCAACGCCGTGTTTGTTGACCCTGTATGGCGCGGCCAAGGTATTGCGAGTGAATTGATTAAACGAGCTGTTGAACAAATGCCAGACTATTATCAATCCCAACCCTCGAAAGATTCAACGTCTAAGTTGTACGCCTACACCAATATTGCGCCTTTGTACCTTTCTCTTGGTTGGTCAATCGTCGATATCGAATCAGAACCGAACCATAAAGTGATGAGTATTGAGCTTAATCGATAAGTTCGGAATAAAAACTTTGATATTAGGTTATCTGCCTTTCGAGTAATGAAGCTCTCTCTTTTTCATCAACAATGCAAAACTCTGTTAAATTTTCGTTGAAACTCATGCCTATATCGCCTTTAAATCAAACAACTCGCTGTTGATTAAAACGATCTCTACGATTTATTGCACCAGTTGTTGAGCACTAAGCCTATATTGACTAGAATGACGCACTTTTTTTATTTACGTACATACAGGTAATGAACATGAGCGATACTAATTCAAGACCAGCTTTACCAGATCATCTTGCAGGTAACCCACGCAGCCCACACCACGTGGCTGAGTGTTTCGAATACCCAATCGGCATTCGTCTAAATGGTAAAGAGCGTACTGATGTTGAAGAATACTGCATCAGCGAAGGTTGGGTTAAGATCCCTTCTCCTAAAGCGCTAGACCGTTTTGGCCAGCCAATGCTTATTACTCTTAAAGGCACAGTAGAAGCTTTCTACATCGAAGATTAATCACTTCGTGTAACTCGATAATGTCGAGTACAAAACGCTGTTTATATAGAAGGGTCTAGAGAAATCTAGGTCCTTTTTGTTTGCGTATGATTCCTTAAGTCGACTTTACCATGCGATACCTGCACCAATCGAAAACTCGACGTCTTCACCTTCTGCTTTATCAAAACCTGCGGTTATTAACGCTGTAGGGCTGCTGCATTGCTTGAGGTTGTACGATACGTAAACATCGATGTTGGATAAATAAACTGAACAATAGATTTAACATCACGATTGGTTATGTGTTGTTACTTCGAAAGAATGCTGGTGGGTATGGATAGCGGGCGAAAACTGAGCGTGTAATCGTCTTGCAATGTGGATCTTGAGTGGCTTCAATAGTTCATTAACTGGACAACGTCATACTAATAAACAACAGAGGCAGGTATATCCTGCTTCTGTTTTATTTGGTATCTATTCACAAACACTCCCATGCATATTCTTCTTTCTCAGCCCACATTTTGATATTCACTCGGTTTACAGCAATAACGCGACTTGATAGGTTACTCCCAATGCAGCCAGATGCTTAATCTATAAGTATTTATCGGCTCAACCTAATATTGAATTTGGAAAGATCATGGAAGAAAGAAGCAAAGCTTATCTCGATAGCTACCTCAACACATTGCCAGCAGAGGTTGCCTCGCAATACACCTCCTTTAGTGCCGACTATTACTGCGCTGATGAATACAACGCCAACCTCTGCGCGCAGTTGATTCTCAAGGGTGAAAAACAGGCGTCCTGCGGCCTTGAATACTGGTATACCCATGAAGGCGAGACGAGACCTATAGTTGGTCACTTACAAGTTGTCACCGATTGGGATGGTGAGCCCGTCTGTATTGTTGAGATCACGTCGGTGTCGTCGTGCAAATACAACGAAGTGACGGAGGAGTTTGCTGCTGCAGAAGGCGAGGGTGACAAAACACTCGAATGGTGGAGAAAAGCACACTGGAATTTCTTCTCACGTGAATGTGAAGAGCTCAAGATCTCACCAAGTGAAGACATGTTACTTATGTTGGAGCGTTTCAAAGTGGTTTATCAATAGTGAAGCCCCAGTGAGTGCCATGTTGAATCTCGAGGCATGGCACTTTAGCCTTCATTTGAGCAACGCCAGATGATTAACAATCACAAGGAGAGTGATGTGAAAATAGCGATATTGGATGACTACCAGAACGTCGTTAAAGACCTCGATTGCTTCAACAAACTCGAACAACACGATGTCACGGTATTTACCGAGACTTACTCAGAGCAAGAGCTCGTCGCTAAGTTGGTCTCGTTTGAAGCCATTGTACTCATTCGTGAAAGAACCGAGATCACCGAATCTTTGTTATCGCAGCTCCCAAACCTCAAGCTGATTAGCCAGACGGGCAAAGTGAGTAACCATATCGACCCGAAAATGTGCGAACGATTTGGTGTTACCGTGTTAGAAGGCCGAGGCTCGCCAGTCGCACCCTCTGAATTATGCTGGGCGTTGATTATGGCTGCATCACGCCACATTCCCACTTACGCGTCAAACCTTAAGCAAAGCCAGTGGCAAGATTCTGGCTCGTTAGGGCTAGGTCGAACTTTGAAGGGCTTGAAGCTAGGTATTTGGGGCTACGGCAAGATCGGCAAATGCATTGCACAATATGCCCAAGTATTTGGGATGTCTGTCATAGTGTGGGGTAGCAAAGCTTCACGCGATCAAGCACAAGCAGATGGCTTTGAAGCAGCATCAACCCAACAAGACTTCTTCCGAGAAGTTGATGTGCTTTCTTTGCATTTGCGTTTGAATGATGTGACCAGAGGATGTGTTACGGCATACGACCTCAGCTTGATGAAGCCGGACTCACTGTTTGTGAACATCAGCCGTGCCGAGTTAGTCGAACCGATGGCCTTGTATCATGAACTACACGAGATACCGACCAAAACTGCCGCTATTGATGTGTTCGATTGTGAGCCTGTAACAACAGACACCGAACCGCTACTGTCTTAACAAACGTCACAGCGACTCCACATTTGGGCTATGTTGAACAAAATAGCTACGAACTCTACTTCGATATCGCTTTCGACAACATTCTGTCCTATCAAAGAGATGGCCTATAAAGGCGCGATGAATAATGCAGGAGGCAAGATGACAAAGCTAATCGAATTAACAGAAGTAGTCTTATTCGACTGGGGCAATACGCTGATGGTCGATTTCCCAGACGCACAAGGGAAGATGTGTGACTGGGAAACCGTACAAGAAGTGAGTGGTGCTCGCGCATTACTGGCTGAACTATCCAAAAATCATCAAGTCTACGTTGCCACCAATGCTGGTGATTCCAGCAAAGACGACATCATTAGTGCCTTCGAGCGTGTTGGCCTATCTCAATATATCTTGGGTTACTTTTGTAAGGCGAGCATTGGCTTTTCTAAGTTCGAGTCGGGGTTCTATCCTGCCATCATTTCCAAACTCGGTGTTGCACCACAAGACATCACCATGGTTGACGACACCTTAGAGAAAGACATTTACCCAGCACTTGAAGCGGGTTTGCACGCGGCGTGGTTGAACACGGAAGGTACTGAACTTAAGTCAGAGCATCCGAATATCGTGCAAGTTAAAAGCCTAAGCGAACTGTTGGGGAAGCGCTATGGATGACCATTCAGAGATCTGGCGTCAGTATTACCAAAAAGCACTAAGCAAACCTCATTTAAAGAGGACAGAGTTCGTAATTAAGCTTAATGAATCAGGCTTAAATGTTGCGATTGATTGTGGTTGTGGAACAGGTAGTGACATCGCCTTTTTTGAACAACAAGCGTATCAAGTGTATGGCTTCGACGTTAATCCTGATTCGATTGCACTATGTCGGGATCGTTTTGGTCGCAAATCTTTGGTCGAGATATCTGAAAGTGGATTTGAACACTATGATTACCCAAAATCTGGCGTAGTGATTGCCAATTCGAGTCTGTTTTTTGCTGACCCAACGCGTTTTGACGGGGTTTGGCACAATATTGAAAACTGTCTTGAAGTAGGTGGCGTATTTGCAGGTGATTTCATGGGCGTCGATGACAGTTGGGCACATGGCTATCGAACCCCAACAACGCCGTTAACGAAAGCCAAAGTACTCAGCTTATTCAACGACTTTGAGATAGTACGATTCCATGAGCGAGACGAACAAGCACTCACGTCGCTGGGTAGGGTGAAGCATTGGCACACTTACTCGGTCGTTGCGATTAAGCGCCGTTAAAATGTCAGTAACTAAAACTCGTTCGGATGCTTGTCCGTTTTGACGCCAACGTCTCATCTCTTTGCTGTCTAATCCTCTAAGCTAAGTCTAGTTTCCACTATGAGGGCTAGGCTATGAGTATCGAACGTCACGGAATATCGGTTGGAATTGAACGTGTTAGCGGTGAAACCATCGTTGTGTTTAAAGCGAAAGGCAAACTCACACACGATGACTATCAAGCAATGATGCCAATTCTGAATACCACGCTAGAAGAACTCGATTCATCTAAACTCAAGATGCTGGTCGATATCTCTACCTTAACGGGTTGGGAGTTACGTGCTGCTTGGGATGATTTCAAACTGGGATTAGAGCTCAATTCGAAGATAGACAAAATTGCGATTTATGGTGATAAAAGCTGGCAAGAATTCGCTTCAAAAGTAGGGAGTTGGTTTGTGTCTGGTGAGATTAAGTCATTCGAAGACCACGACTCTGCGCTTAAGTGGTTGGTCGATTGATAATATTCGCGAACAGCTAACGAACAATCAGTAAACATTGCCAATGACAGTTGACGAGCATTGTCTCGAACGCTGTCATTTTTCGGTTTGGCGATGATATTTCCTATTCGATTCAATAGAGTATATTCATTGCAGCGTGTAACATACCCAGGCTGTGTTTGGTCGCGACTAATGGTGTGGCTAGATTCAGTAATAACGAGAACTAAAACAGAAATAAGGTCTAACGACATGCATAAGGTAATTGATAAGCTGGCTTGGATATTCATCAAAGACGGCAAGCTGTTGATGGTGAGATCAAAAGGCAAAGAACTGTTCTATCTACCGGGTGGTAAGCGTGAAGCTGGCGAAAGTGATGAGCAAGCACTGGTTCGCGAAATCAAAGAAGAGATCTCAGTTGATTTAGTGCCTGATTCCATCAAATACGTCGAGACGTTTTCAGGCCAAGCTGATGGCAAAGCGGAAGGCGTATCAGTGAAATTGACTTGCTATCTTGCTAATTATACGGGTGAACTGTCTCCAGATGCCGAAATCGAAGAACTTAAGTTTGTTGATGGCAACGACAGAGCGGTATGTTCATTGGCAGCACTGGTTGCGCTTGATTGGTTAGAAGCGAACCAGTATTTGGCTTAAGGTTTTAGCGGCTATCAGCTAATGCTGAAGATTGATCTTCAAAAGATCATCGTTTACGAATAGCTTGAAGGGCGGCTGTCTTTCATCAACAAGTCGAGTTTCCTTTGAGCTTTCTTCGTGTCTTGTAAATCCACCACCTCAATCATTTCACACTCATCTCGTACCATCTCATTGATTAGGCTTGGGTAGTGTCTGCAATCTTCTGGACGGTCTAAGTAAATGCTACATGTGTACTTGGCTTGAGCCTTGGTGTCTTTCGTCGGAACCAGTTCCAGAAAAGGGCAGCGAGTTAAACGTTCGCCAGATTCAGGGTCAAACCAAATCTCGCTTCCTCGAACATATTCAAAGATGTCTGGGTTGAACAGCTCCCACAAATCGATCTCTTCTTGAGTCGCGGCAAGGTCGCCATCTCCGTATTTGATACAGCATTTTCCGCATTGATTACAATCTTTCATTATCGACTTCATCGGTTGGTGAGCTTTTATCATTTTACCACTGATAGGCGTGGCACGTTGACTTTGTTGTTCATGGTTAAGCCGTTACGGGGTGGGAACATGGAATAGCGGCACTTAAAATCAACTTATCTATGCACCACCACTCCAACCAAAGATGTAAACAGTGATACAATTTGCGTCTCTCACGTTATTCAAGCAAAGGCATCAAAATGAGAACCGTATATACCACCGAAGGCAACATTAACGCAAAGAAACAAAAAGAGGCTTACCCAAAGCTCGCTTTATGTGACAAGTGCGTTAGTGAGTATGTGGTTATCGAGCAAGGTGAACGAACTTACAAGCCTTGTGCTAAATGTGGTGCCGACGATTAATGCGCCTTGATAAATACCTATGTAAAAGCACTGACCTGACCAAGCCTGAAGCGATTGAACGCATCCATAATGGCGAGGTGACCGTAAACAGTGAAACAGTCACCGATGAATCGACTCAAGTTCATGAAAGTAACACCATCTTGTTAAATGGCACGCCGCTTAAGTTGCGTGAATTTCGATACCTCTTAATGCACAAGCCTGCGGGTACTATCTGCTCTAATATCGATGAAGTTTATCCTTCATTGTTTAACTACATCGAGATAGACAAAGCATCAGAGCTGCACATAGCAGGGCGCTTAGATGCCGACACTACAGGCTTAGTCTTGATTACCGATGATGGGCGCTGGTCATTCAACATCACGTTGCCAACCAAGTCATGTAAGAAAGTCTATCGCGTGACATTGTCACGCGATATCAAAGACGATGTCGCTGATAAGTTCAAAGCGGGCATTCAATTGCAGGGCGAACAAAAACCGACGCGTCCGGCAGAGCTCGAGGTGATTACCAGTAAAGAAGTGCTGTTGACCATTACAGAAGGCAAGTTTCATCAAGTAAAACGAATGTTTGCTGCGGTCGGGAATCGAGTTGTTGGCCTACACCGTGAACAGGTTGGTGACGTTCGTTTGGATGTTGAAGCAGGCCAGTGGCGTTATCTAACTAAAGCCGAAGTTGACTCATTTCAGCAAGACTCTGAATAAGAGCTCTGAATAAACGCCGTAACCACTTAAAGCGTTAAGCGTGTCAGCACCAGAACATCAATACTATAAGGATATAGGATGGAAAACCTAAAAGTCTCAGAAATTAAGTCTTTTGTACCCGCGAGAGACTTCGATTTATCTAAACGTTTTTACCAGTCAATCGGCTTCGAAGTGATGTCTGAGTTTCACGATATCGCCTATCTACGACACGGCAGTTGTGCCTTCCTTCTGCAAAACTTTTATGAACCTGCGCACTGTCACAATTACATGATGCACTTGCTGGTTGAAGACGTAAAAAGTTGGTATCAACACATCCAAAACTCTAATGTAGTGTCGGAATTTGAAGTTACCGTTTCCGAGGTTGTTGAACAGCCATGGGGAATGCTTGAGTTTTGTATCACTGACCCAAGTGGTGTGCTGTGGCGTGTGGCTGAAAACATTAGGCCGCGTTAATTCATCCAACTTGCATTAAGGCCAGTGAAAACTTCAAATTATCCATCTGTTTCTTTATTTATGCCGACGTAAGGCAATGATCAAATAGGTTCAAACATGGATATAAAGGCTAAAATGCACAGCCAAGACGTTTACTACTGTGACGACGTGGATTTGGTTGCTGAGCAAACTCAATGCTTAGAAGTGCTATACGATTTTAATCACACTCGCCCGAGCGAAGGTGATAAACGACAACAAATCATGAAGCAGCTATTCGCCGAAGTCGGTGAGGGCTGCTACATTGAACCACCATTACATGCGAACTGGGGGCGTCACACGCACCTAGGCAACAACGTATACGTGAACTTCAATCTAACTCTGGTCGACGACACAGACATATTCATCGGCGACAACGTGATGATTGCGCCTAACGTGACCATTGCCACTGGCACACATCCCATCAGCCCAGAACTCAGGCTAAAAGCAGCGCAGTTCAATGTTCCTGTTCGTATTGGCAACAACGTATGGCTTGGCGCGCACACTGTCGTACTTCCCGGTGTCACCATTGGTGAAAACTCAGTAATAGGCGCGGGCAGCATCGTCACCAAAGACATCCCAGCCAATGTTGTCGCTGTAGGCAACCCATGCAAAGTGGTACGCGAAATCAACGAACGAGACCGAGAGTATTACCACAAAGATCGCCGCATTCCTGATGAGCTAAAGTAAACGACTTTTCACATGCCTTAAATAAGCTGTGACATAAGCCATTGTTATGCAATGGCTCAGTTGCATATTGTTTATGAATCTAAGACACTAGAACGAATTATTCGGGGTTTAAATGCGGAATTTTTCTGTCTGATAGCTGTTATATTTTTTGAGCAAAGGAGTGTTCAATGAATTTAGATACTTGGTTGATGTTTTTTCTTGCATATTTAGTTGTTACATTATCGCCGGGCCCTAATGTATTGTTGGTTGTGAAAAATAGTGTTCAATACGGTATTGGGTCTGCTTTTGTCACTATTCTAGGCAATCTATGTTGTCAACTTCTCATTGTGGGTTTGGTTGCTGTAGGTGTTGGGGAAGTTCTTACTCGCTTGCCGACATGGTTTTTTGTCATGAAATGTGTGGGTGGTTTGTATTTAATTTACCTCGGAATTAAGAGTTTCAAACAAATAAGGAAAGATAGCCTTAAACTATCAAATTTCGATTTTGAACGTAAGCGCGCCATAAACCC
>NZ_JBFRVM010000195.1:12607-45017 GCF_041475145.1 Vibrio sp. 10N.222.49.A3 | reverse complement strand
CTATATCGCCATTCGGGTACTGGAAGTAAGCATAACTCCATGATTTTTCGTTACATTAAGTTAGCTTTGAGATTATACGTTAGAACTTAATGAAGACAAACGTTTTCGTGGCTTAAAGATCGGCGAAACCACCGTCTTCCTCATGGATTGTTGCTGCCGCCTTTTCGATTTCGAACCGGCTTATCAAAATACGTCCAAATAACTGTATATAAAAACAGTATTTAACTATAAGATTATAGGCAAGGTTTGATAGGCAACGTTAGAAAGATGAGGAACGAGCAATGAACTTACTCCCAACAGGCACACAGCTAGGTAAATTGGAACTACTGGAAGTGTATCAAGACGTCTTAGGGCCGAAGTGCTTCACGGTTAAGAATGAAAATACCCAAAGGTTTATGGTGTATTGGAGTGGGGATTACGACAACGGCCAGTGCATTAAGTGGGCTTATATTCCGGTAACCAAACCATTGCTTGCCAGCCTGCTAAGCAAAGAAGTGAGCTTTCACGATGCGTTCCACCGTTCAGACAAGCTTTACCTAGCGACTATCTACACAAACGAAGTAGGGAAGCCCGCGAAAGTCGAACAGCTAAACACAACAAACAAGCGCTTAGTCAACCTACCGCCCGTTGATTTTGACATCGACCTTGAAGAAGATTGTATGTTTTAGTGGGTGCAGACAGGTGGTAGGCTCTGAAACTCTCAATTGGACATAAACATGTCAGAGATTTTTCATAATTCGACAACTGTTAAATGAATGTAATAAAATTCATCACATTAAGCGTTTTTATGCTGAACTCGTATTATAGTTATTGCTTTTTTAATGTTATTCAAACCTTTAACATACTAAATTTCAAAAAATACAAATATATTGATTTTAAATATTATAATAATAAGAGGTTGTTGATTACATCAACCTCTTATACATCACCAATTAGATAAGACGTACGCTTTTCGCAATTGGACCTCGACTTCGATCTTTTGAACAAGCATAGAAGGCCACTCGTAGCCCCTTATATTCTTCATTGTTATCGAGGACATCGTGGGGAATGATCTCTCCTCTATGAAAGAAGTACTCGGTAGAATCATCACCAACTATAAATCCGTATGACAAGTTATTTCTAGCTTTACAAACTACGTCTTTTATAGACCCGTGGTACAGTTGATCATCACCATCCATGATTAACTCAAAATCTTGACATAATATTTCAAATCTATCTTTGGATTCAGTAAATAACTTGTCTACTATTGCCCTAAACTCAGTGCACACCTTCATTTTGTGATGAGCACTGAAAACATCTTTATAATTATCAAGTAGCTCAATCATTTTAGTTGTAAATGCTATATTTTTATTTTGAAAATCTACTTTATCCGACAGCACAACAACTTGCCAGAATAATACAAAAGTCCTATCATCAAAGTTACAAGTGTCAAAAACCTCGTGAAACAGCTCACAAACTCTATTCAGCATTGTTTCTGATTGAGGATAATCATGATCACTTACCAACCTTTCAGTATACCGCTTATATGCCGAAATCACTTGTTGATAAGTGCTTATTCTAAACTTTCTATGTTGATTTTCTCTCTGAACAGGAAGTATCTTTTCATACAAATCAATTGCTTCAGGGTATTCTCCACTTCTTGTTAAAACAAGAGCTTTAAATGATAACAATGCTTCATCACTCTGCTTCAGTGCTATTGCTTTATCTATTTGCTCTAATGCATATGGATATTCCTCCTCATGCATTAAGTACTGGCTAAATGCATAGAAGGCAATTACTGATTTAGAATTGTATTCTATTGCTGCTTCATATTCAGCTTCTGCCTTGAATGGACTTTTGTGATGAAGAAACGCATTAACGCGATAACATTCTGAAAAGTCGGGCTTAATTGCTTTAGCTTTTTTTACTAACTCAATAGCTTCTTCATATGTCTCTTCTTTTCGTGATAACGTGAGAGCTCGTTTCAAGTATACAGCACAAATTTTCTCATCTTTATTTGTTGCATGAATATTGGTGATATCAAGATGATAGTAATTATGATCCGTAAGGCTACTTTCTATATGGCGTTTTAGAGCCTTATGCTTACTTTTTACATCTGCGTAAAAGTCATCGGAAATCGGATTTACTGTGGTTAAGTAATCGCTAGCAATATTCGTGAGGGTGTATGTTTTAATACCTTCTTCTTCTTTCAGTTTAGATATATCTGACTTTAACATACTTGAGTTGTTTAGATTATGAAGAGCTTCGGCAATCTCCATTTCGCCCCTATCGTCTAGAATAAACCTTAGCTCTACAGCTGAAACACTATTTCTTAAACATGCGATTGTCTTGATAATATCTAACTCTACTGGGTCCAGTTTCTCATATAGATTTTGAAAACAAAACTTGAGAGCTTCTTGATAACTAACTGACTCTTTATTTAGTAAATCTTCATTTCTTTTTCCAGAACCTAGCCCAAGAACATACCACTTTATAAGAAGAGGGTTGTGGTGTAATTTTCGAGCGAGGTTTTCTAGAGATAATTTATTTTTCTTTTTTAGGCTTTCAATATTTAATAATCTAGATAATTTCCGAATTAGTTCAATAGAAGACTTCGAATCCAAACTATCGAGCTTATACCTGTACTCAATTTCTCCCAAGCCAATTCGTGTTGTAATCAAGACTTTAGATCCTTCAGGTATTTCTGCTAAAAATGATCTTACACTTTGTTTTTCAATTGTTTCCAAATTATCGATACATAAAAGAACATTAAACTCTTTCATGTATATAGATATTTCTTCAAGCATTTCTTCAATTGTGCTATCACTACTAAATCCAAGAGCTTTTCCTATGTCTTGGTACAAGCCTAAAGTAGATACTATTGCATCTCTTAGTTGAATTACTCCGGAAGCAGTTAGCCTATTAGCTTTTAATGTAACCCAAATAATCATATCAAACTTACTATGCTCTAGAATTCTCAGATAATTCTAGAGCATCATATAAACATCTTATTGCTAAAGCTGTTTTCCCAACACCTCCTTCACCTATTAATGAAATAACTCGAGTATGAGAGTTGATTAGGTCAGAAACGGCACTTCGTTCATCTTTTCTTCCCAAAAATCCAGTATCATCGAACTCAGGAAGAGGAAGGTTGTTATATACTGGTGAATTTGTACTTTTCCAATAAGATGGTATTTGTAATGATAAAGCAAACGATGGATTATTTAGATTTTCTAGGGCTTCATTAATACTACTCCACCAATGGCGTTCGCCCATTCTTTGCAATAGTACTGAAAAATCTGTTAAATCATTGATATCATTGTACTCTAATGGTCTTGAGTGACAAATTCTATTTCTTACCTGAATTAAACGATCTAAGCCGTTGGTAGTCTCTTTTAAATTCTCAAGAGACAGTAAGGATTGATTGTTTTTGTTTTTAGATAAAATTTTTGACAGATCAGAAAAATCACTAAATTCAATTAACTCTGATAAAGAATCATCATCTTTATGTGACTCTTTAAAGTGCATCTCAAATCGGGAAGTAGCATTGTCTTTGACATCTTTCGGAATCTTAGCTTCATGAACTGTATTCATTTTGCATATAAGATTTCGTAAATCTGTTTCAATAGCTGAAATCAAAGAAAAGCAAGTCATTCTTGTGGCAAATGTTCTCGATGTCATATTTTTACCTATGTATGATAATGTGCAACTATTTGTATTAGCCGCTATGGCATATCAGCACCAAAGATTTATGAACATCATTTATCGTAAAAACCATCAAGAAATCAATAACTAATTGACTAGTTTAAGAGGTCTGGTTCCTCATTTAATCTGCTAAGGTAAAAATATAAGACACAGTCAAAGAGGCCATTCACTCTAAAAAACCTTCGGGGCATAAACGTGTTAGCGAAGAACATCAAACATTGGTGAATACCTGCCGATGAACTTGAAGTTGCGTCCGTTGTTATGAACGATATCAAATGCTTCATGCTCTTAGTTGTCAGAAACCACAAAGTAAATTCCTTTTCTAATATCCCATTTCAAAACTCTACGCAGGCAGCATCATCAATTCGAATTAGGTACGCGCCATTTGAAACTGAGCATTGTCGCTATTTAGGTGTGTTATTGAGCATAACGATAGGTGTGTGAGGCTAGAGCTTAATAGAGACAGACGTTTTTGTGACAGAAAGATCAGCAAAACCGCTGCATGAAAGGAAGCAAATTGATTTGGGGCGGCCGAGTTCCCCCCGAACTCGACCTGTTCCAGACGCGCAAGCAAAGGCGTTTGGTTTCTGGCTTACTGGTAAATTAACCAATTTCAGTTTGTTGTGTAAATAATCAATAGTTTGGCAACTGATAGGTAGATCGTATTTCGATGTGCAAATCATAGAAATGAATGATGGCAACCGTGGTGCCTCAGTTCATGCAAGGAGGCTGGCGTATTGAAGTGAAAGGGCCGACACAATATGAAACTTGTCTTTCTAGTTAATAATATCGTTATTATTTAAATTGTAGGTATTTATAACTGGCTAGTGGAGTGTGCTAGTTTTAAGAGTTGGTCATCTTTTATTCTGGTGTTATACACTGCTTTTTATTTCTAGACTGGACTTAGTGTCTGAATTATTAAATCTGACGGGATAAATGATTGTTTAATGTTGATCTGGCAAGATCTTCAAGTATCCTTTATGTAAATAAAACGTTAAATATCGAAAGTTAATTAACAATCATTAAGGAGTCGATGATGTTACATGCTCACGAAAATACCCTACATATTACCCACCTCAGTAACCATGCAGTTAAGGAGTTGTCACCTTCATTCTCTAAGCTACCAAGCACAGAGCATGCAGATGGCCAGTTCCGATTGAGAAGGTACTCAGTGGTTGAATTCAGTAATGGACAAGTCGTTGAGCTAGACAAACATAACTTTGTTCAGTCTGAAAACATTAATCACTTTCAAGGTGATGTTGTTCGTCAGTTCGAGCCGATTGAAGCGAATATTCTAAGCAGCGAAGGCATGCAAGAGATGTGTGAACTGTTTATTGAAACCAACGGGCTTGAAGACGGACAAGAAATCGAAATCCATCAAATCCGCATTGCCGCTATTTTTGAAGAAACTCAGGTTGCACCAGAAGGTGTTCACCAAGACGGTTTTGACCACATCGCGATCATTGGTGTTACTCGTCACAACATCGTTGGTGGTGAAGTGATGCTTTATCAAGATAGCCACGAAGCGCCATTTTTTAGAAAAGTGTTAGGAGATGGCGAGGTGGCAATGCTTGCTGATAGTAAGCTTTGGCACAATGCACAACCGATTCGTACCATAGACCACGGCGAGATGGGCTACATGGATGTGTTTGTTCTAACGGCTAAGGATGCGCGCAATGTCCTTCACTCTTAATGATGTGCGCCAACAGTTTAGCGCGTTAGGTCAATATCATAATGGCAAGCCAGTCACTTTCTTTGATGGGCCGGGTGGCTCTCAGGTGCCTGAGAATGTTTTAGCATCAATGACCGAATACCTAGGGCATTTCAATTCAAACCTAGGCGGCCACTATTTTTCTAGCCAAAAGACTACAAGCTTAATGCAGCAAGCGCGAGAAGCGGCGCAAGCACTGATCAATGCGGAGTCTTCTGGCAACGTTGTGTTCGGTGCGAATATGACATCGTTAACCTTCCAACTTAGCCGAGCGATCAGTCGCGATTGGAAAGAGGGCGATGAAGTTATCGTCACTGCGTTAGACCATTACTCAAATGTATCGAGCTGGCAGCAAGCGGCAGACGACAAAGGCGCGATTGTTCGCCAAGTTCGCGTAGACGAGTCGGATTGCAGTTTGGATATGGCGCATTTTGAATCGCTGCTTAACGAGAAAACCAAGCTTGTCGCGGTGACGTTTGCTTCGAACACGACAGGCTCGATTGTCGACATGGCAAAAGTTATTGAGCTTGCACATCAGCATGGCGCTCAGGTTTATGTCGATGCCGTGCATTACGCGCCACACCATTTGGTCGATGTTCAGCAACTGAATTGTGATTTCTTAGCGTGTTCAGCGTATAAGTTCTTCGGCCCGCATGTGGGCATTGCTTATGTTGCGCCTCAATGGCTACACACGTTAAAGCCTTACAAGGTTGAGCCTGCAACCAATATCGGCCCAGGTCGATTTGAGACAGGTACGCAAAGCTTCGAAGGCCTTGCCGGTGTGATTGCGGCGGTAGATTACTTGGCGCAGTTAGGTGATCCCGCCGATTCATTGCGTTCTCGTTTAGAGCAAAGCTACGCGCTGTATAATAAGCATGAAAGCCAACTCAGTGAGTACTTCCTGAAACGCTTGTCCGATCTTGAAGGGGCAAAGCTTTACGGAAAAACCGAATTTGATTCGAACCTAAGAACCCCAACCTTTGCGATTACCTTTGAGAACCATTCTCCAGAGTTCATCGCTAAGAAGTTGGGTGAGCATAATATCTGTGTGTGGAATGGTCACTTCTACGCACTAGGATTGGTAAAGCAATTGGGTATTGAAGAGCAGGGCGTGGTGCGTATTGGTTGTATGCATTACAACTCGATTGAAGAGATCGACTTGTTGTTTAATGTGCTTGAAGGGATCTTGCGAAGCCACTAGCCGGAGTAATTAGCAAGAAGTCACTAGTACTTTAATAGCGACAAAATTAGAAAAGAGCATACTTCTCTCAAGAATATTGAGTAGGAAGTATGCTCTTTTTGTTTTATTAACTTATATCTGTTTAGCAAAGTCTACTAAGCTAAAGCCGCTAATCGCGAATCGAAAAAGCCCGTGATTGAACTAAGACAGTTGCTTAACCAGAGCTGCACCTACTGCGTGCGCACTGGTTGGGTTTTGGCCGGTAATCACTCGCTCATCAACAATTACAAGCTCATGCCAAGGTTGAACCTTGTTGAAACGCGCAGCGCTGCGAGCAAGAGACTCTTCTAGTAGAAACGGAATGTCGTTGATGGTGCCAAAGTCGATCTCTTCTTCACGAGTAAAGCCAGTCACCGATTTAGAGCTTAGTAGCTTCTCGCCATTGCTTAGAACAATCGGAAGCAGTGCTGCTGGGCCGTGACATACTGATGCGATCACACCGCCATCTTCATAATGCTTAGCGGCAATCGTTGCGAATTGCTCGTCGGTTGCTAAGTCAGAAAGTAGGCCGAATCCACCTGGGTAGAAGATAGCATCGTAGCTTTCTACGTTAATTTGGCTTACAGGAATCGTATTGTTAATGCGGTTCTGGAAGTCATCGTCAGCCAAGATCTCTGCGTTTACTGAATCACCTTCAATATCGGTTCCATACAGTGGACCTTTACCACCCTTGATAGACGCGATGTCGTACTCGAAACCCGCAGCAATGATCTCTTTTAGTGCATGAGTCAGTTCTGGAGCGTAAGTACCGTTCGCTTGGTCTGTATCGCCTAATGTTGCGTGATTAGTTACTGGGATTAGTATTTTTTTCATGATTCGTTCCTTTGAGCACGTTTGTTTGGTTTCAGCGTCGTGGCTTTTATTTAGAAAACCAAAGCTTTCAATTTAGATACCGCTGTTTCGTTACCTGTAATACTAGTAGTAAACCATTTGAGTGATAATATGCCGAATAGACAAAACATTATTGCTATATAGCAATAGTGGGTGTGAATTAGTCGGAGGTGATCAGGAGAAGTATGGATAGCTTTGAAGGTATTAATGAATTTGTGGCGGTAGCGGAGTGTCACGGCTTTTCTGCAGCAGCAAAACAACTGGGTTGCAGTACCAGTCATGTAAGCCGTCAAGTTTCAAGGTTAGAAGAGAGAGTGGGTGTGGCACTGCTTGCACGCTCTACACGAATGGTGAGCCTGACCGAATCGGGTCACACCTATTATCAGCAATGCAAAGATCTGGTTATCGGGCTGCAACAGGCGAACGAACAAGTCACGTCTCAACAAACTCAGCTTAGCGGTACTTTGCGTGTGAGTGCTGCGGGTGCGTTTGCTGAAAATCATGTTGCCGCGGCGCTGATGGAATTTGCGAAAGACAACCCTGATCTGACTATCGAAATGAACTTCAATACCAATATGGTTAACTTCATCGAAGATGGTATTGATTTCGCGATTCGTTATGGTCGACTTGATGATTCTGGTTTGGTGGCAAGGAAGCTGGTGGATCGGCCTATGGCAGCGGCCGCGAGTCAGAACTACATCGATCAATTCGGTTCTCCAACACAGCCTGAACAGTTGAAGTGGCACAGCTGTATTATTGCCAACAGTGATCAGTGGTTGTTTGAGAAAGATGGAAAACCGTTAAACGCGGTGCGCGTACATGGGCGTTGGAAAAGCAATAACTCGAGTGCGGTACTTAAAGCTTGTGAAGAAGGGCTTGGCATTGTTTATCTTCCCAAAAGCAGCTTCAATGGCGGTCTTGCCAATGGAAAGCTCGTTCCAGTGCTAGAAGAATATTGGGGAGCAGGTACAAGCAGCTGGATCGTATATCAAAACCGTCGCTTTCTTCCACAGAGAGCAAGGCTGGCTATCGACTTCTTAGTCTCTTATTTTTCCGATTGGAATGAATAACCGAATAGATAATGCTTACATAGCTATACAATATCCTTGTTGTTTTCTGATGTGCGTAATAAGAAGGTGCTATTTGTCTACTTTTGATGACTTACGCTTACGATTGAGTTGTAGAGAAGCCTAAAGCAGTACGATATACTAGATATCATATTAATGTCCCTAACGCGTGATAGATTGTGTGGAAGCGTTGGCAGGATGTGTTGTTATGCTTCGGCTTATGAAGTGTAGCGAGAATGCGGAGTTGGCAATGTCTTCAATAAATTTCGAATCCACGTACGGTGTAATAACGATTCAAGATATGAATGTAGTGAGTGTTGACGCTAACTATGCTCGCATCTATGGATACCAATCACCGGAAGAACTACTTTCTGATATCGATAGCTTTCTAGATCTCATCTCAGAAGAGTACCATGTTTTAGCCTATCAAAATCACCTTGAAACGGTCAGTGGTCAACGAGACCCTCAGGTTCACACCTATACCAATATTGATCGCAACGGCAGAGAGTTCACCGTGTTTTCTATCGATCATGTGACGGAGTGGCAGGGAAGACCTGCACTGCAAGTCACGGTTATCGATCTTTCCCCTGCGATTCAGCTGCAAAATGCAGTGCGTGAGCAAGATAAGATGTATCACGACATGATCATGCAATCAGGGCAGGGCATCTTGGTTCACCGAGATTTCAAACCGTTGATGGTCAATCAATCCTGGGTAAAACTGCAAGGTGGATCTTCCATAGAGCAAGTCTTAGCGCTGGATTCGATTCTTGACTTAGTGCCACAGCAGAATAGCGACGGCATCTATAAACACTATCAAGCGATCGTGTCGGGTGAGTTGTCGGGAACCAGTACCGTGGTTGAAAACATTGGCTTTGACGGTGTTCATCGCTTCTTTAATATTTACGATAATGCAATTACTTGGAAAGGTCAGCGGGCCGTTCAAGTGGTACTCGAAGATGTGACTCAAAAGGTGATGTTGGAGAAGCAGTTGGTTCACCAAGCGAATTTCGATGAAATGACGGATCTGCTTAATCGTAGGGCGATTTATGAATGGTTGAGAGAGCACATGTTCTCTAAAAACTACCTTGTCTGTATGCTATTAGATATCGATGACTTCAAGTCGATTAATGACACTTATGGTCATATGGTAGGTGATGAGGTAATTTGTGCTTTGGCTAGTATAACCAAGCGCAATGCCGAGAAAGTTGGTGGAGTAGCAGGCCGTTGGGGTGGTGAAGAGTTCATTATATTTATCCCGAATACGCCTCTTGAAACAGCTCTCGAAGTTTCAGAAGAGATTCGCCAACAGTTCAATCAAGTCGAGTTCAAAGTGGGTGAACAAATTCGTTTTAACTCTAGCGTGAGTATCGGAATCAGTGATAGCCGAGCGTGTGAAGACGGTGTCACTATTGACGCACTCGTGAATTTAACCGACCAATCTCTCTATCGCGCTAAAGCCAATGGCAAGAATTGTGTAGACGGAGATGTAGTTGCGCTTTAACGCCTAAAACCGTCATCGAAAGCGAATAGAATCGACAACAAAAAATGCCCTCAAGTCATCACTTGAGGGCATTTTAGTTTTTGGCTATTAACTGAACGCTTCTCACTATGAGAAACGCTTAAGTTCTATAAATTAGGCAGACACTTCCACTTCGTAAGAGCCAAATTTACGGATGTTAATCACACCAGTATCCAAGATAAGGTATTGGCCTTTAATGCCTTGAAGTACGCCCGTCACTTCAGGGTTCTTATCAAAGTTGTGCGATACAATTTTCACTGGGTGCTGTTCAACCGGGTAGCTCAATGAAGTAATGCTCTCACTGAGTACCTCGATAGCATCATCACCAAACTTCGCTCTGATCTCTTGGATTTTATCTTCAACCAATGGCAATAGTTCTTTGGCTTTCTCTACCAACTCCATATCGTCGCCGTCACCTTTAAGCAGTGTGCGCCAGTTGGTTTTGTCAGCAATGTGCTTCGCTAATTCGACTTCAATAAGACCAGAAATCTGACGCGTTTTTACCTTCAAAATAGGTAGGCCTTGAGTGGCACCTTGATCAATCCAGCGAGTTGGAATCTGAGTATGGCGAGTGATTCCTACCTTAAGGCTTGATGTGTTCGACAGGTAAACGAAGTGATCGACGAAGCAATTTTCTTCACCCCATTGAGGCTCACGACAAGTGCCTTGATCGTAGTGGCAAGTCTCAGGCTTCATGATGCACATGTCGCAGCTTGCTAGCTTTTTCATGCACACAAAGCAGTGGCCTTGAGAGTAGCTTTTCTTAGTTTTCTTACCACACGAACAACAAAAAATATTACCAGTGTGGGTAAGGTTGATGGTTTTTCCAATCAGAGGGTTTAGCTCTACAAACTCTTCCCCTACAGGTAAACGGTAGGTAACCGCACCATCAAGGGAAGCACTCATTTTCTTGAGTGTTCCTTTTGCTAATAAAGACATGACATTACTCGTTGTATTTTGATTATTATTTCGTCGACTCGAACGCCTTGTAAGCAGTCGCTACGGTTAACGATGATTATGCGATGAGTATAACAAATAGAGCCTCTATTTATACGCAATATTACTTGATTCATGCAGTGAATAATTGACTGGAAATACGCCATCTAAATTATAGTATGACATTTTGTTAAGGTGTGATATAACGTTTTTAAGTCAATTGTTAGTATGCAATCTAATGATTAATTTTGCTTGTCTATATCGTCAAATCCCAACTATAGGGACCAAAAGCCGGAAGCTTAGATGTGAAGTGGATTCATAAAATTGTTATCTTTCTAGTTATCGCAACACTTGCCATTGTGCAGTATTACCAGGTAAGTGGAAATCGTGTGATAACAACAATTACTCCTGAACAATATGAATTTATCGCGACCAGCGATCAAGTTGATAGAGGAGTCAGTACCTCCCAATTATCCTATGAAAATGGGCAGTATATTCTCGATTGTGAGCTTAAAAAATCCGAATATCCGTGGCCTTACTGTGGGCTATCGATTCGTATTAGCCCAGATATAACCACTGGTCTTGACCTTTCGCAGTACCACACCTTTAGAGTCAATATTGATTACCATGCGAAGGCTGATTCTAGTGGTCGTCTGAGAACTTATCTACGCAACTATAATCCTGCTTATTCGGTGCCTGATGACGAATATACACATAAGTATAACGGGATGGAGTTTTCTCCAGGAATCGATGGTGGCGTGATAGAAATTCCGATCAAAAATTTGCAAGTCATGACGTGGTGGTTAGCGGATAACGAGGTTGCGTTAGAGCATTCAGCCCCCGAGTTTTCAAATGTGAACATGGTTGAGTTTGCTACTGCTTCTGGTGCTAAATTAGGTCACCATCGGATAATTATTCGAAGTATTGAGTTTGAGGGTTCGTATATTTCGGCTGAAAGCCTGTTCCTGATCTTGCTGTTTATCTGGGTGGGTACAGGCACTGTGTTTCTGCTTTCAGAATTACACCGCTCAAGAAAACGTATCGCGATCGCTGAAAAAAGACACCATCACTTAAAAAACGTCAATCGGGCATTGAGAGAGCAAAACTTCGAGTTTTCTGAAAAGGCTCATCGTGATGAATTGACAGGGATACTTAACCGACACGCGATTCGTGATTGGTTGAAAATGCAGTCGCAACAGGTGAAGCAAGGCCACGGCAAGTTAAGTATGCTCTACCTGGACATTGACTACTTTAAAAGTGTGAATGACAAATACGGACACCTGATGGGTGATCATATCTTGCGTGAATTCAGTATGGTGGTTGGCAGCTCTATCAGTGCGACGGACAAACTTGTACGTTGGGGTGGTGAAGAGTTTATTGTTTTTTGCCCTGAAACCGAAGCTGGCGAAGCGCAGAGAAAGGCAGAGAAAATCCGACTTTTGGTTAGCCAACATCTTTGGATTCATGGGGATTCTCTCACTTGCAGTATCGGCATTGCCGAGATGAAACAAGAGCGGGTGACAGAGACCATTGCCCGCGCTGATGAAGCCTTATATCAAGCGAAGCATTCAGGGCGAAATCAGGTGATCTTGAGCCACTAATCGGAAGTAGAGTTTATTGGTTTATAAGCCATACGTGCATATGTGACGTGTGGCGTTTTTATGGTTCTTATCCCAATAGCCAAAACAAAAAAGGTGGCGCGGGGCCACCAAAAGGGAAAAGCGTTTCTTGTTTTTAGATGCCCGTTTGGCTGATCTTGCTAGTTAAATTGATCTTGCTAGTTAAACTGATCTTGTTAGCAGAGCGGGCATTTTTGTACTGGTTGAGCCGGGGGAAGCTGCAACCAGATTTTTTTTGAGAAGGGGCATTCCTATAAGCACTTGTCTATAAACATACGTCTATAGGACATTAGTGTTTACCAGAAAATCCAAGCGAACAGAGTCAGAACTAGGATACAAACTAGGTTCAACACCATACCGACTCGCATCATTTCTTTTTGTTTGATATGACCAGAGCCAAATACAATCGCATTAGGTGGTGTCGCGACTGGTAGCATGAAGGCACAAGATGCGGCAATCGCAATCAGTGCAGATAAGATAACAGGTGACATACCCAGCGCTTCAGCAATGGTTGCGAATACAGGTACAAGCAATGCTGCACTCGCTGTGTTACTTGCAAATTCCGTAAGGAATACCACGAAGGCTACCACGGCTAGAATTGTAAGAAGTACACCTGCTGTTTCTAAAAAACCGCTTAGTGAGTGTGCTAAGAATACGCTTGTTCCTGTCGCTTTTAGAATGTTACTTAAACAGATACCACCACCGAACAGGATAAGTACACCCCAATCCGTTGTCTTCTCAACGTCTTTCCATTCCACGGCTCTAGAAGCGCCAAGCAGTACAATTGCACCAATTGCTACCAAACTATCAAACTTAGAGAATCCGCCAATCATTGCGTTGATTGGTTTGCCGAATATCCAAAGCGTTACCGTTAAAAGGAAGATAGACAGTGTGATTTTCTTGCTGTTTGTCCACTCGACAGGTGCATGGTCTAACTCGAATTTGTGGTCAAGTTTTGGCTTAGTCATCACGTACAAAATAATCATCGTGATTGGCAGTAAGATCATCGAGATAGGTAGTCCAAGCGCCATCCACTCTGTGAAGCTCAAGCCAACTTCTGCCGCAGCAATGGCGTTTGGCGGGCTACCTACTAAAGTTGCGATACCACCGATTGAAGCACAGTAAGCGATACCCAGTAGCACGAACACGTAGGTGTTTCGGTCTTCACTTTGGTCGACTTTGTTCATGATACCAAGAACAAGAGGGAGCATCATTGCTGTGGTGGCGGTGTTTGAGATCCACATTGATAAGCCGGCACTCACACCGAATAACATGAACACGGCGACCGACATTCTGCCTTTTGCAATCAACAGTACTTTGTCAGCAATCGCTTTATCTAACTCTTGCTTGTTCAGAGCGGCTGCCAATGCGAAGCCACCCATGAATAGGAAGATGATTGGGTTCGAAAAGTTAGCCAGCGCAGCGGGCGTGTTGAATACACCAAACAAGACAGCCAATAGGGGAACGAGCAAAGCGGTGATGCTGACGTGAATAGCTTCTGTTAACCATAAAATGGCAACGAACACGAGAATACTCAACCCCGTATTCACTTGTGTTTCGAAAGGAAGATTATTGAGCAAAAGTGCAAATAACGTGAAATTACCAATTAAGATCATGCTGTTGCGGGTAAACAACCAGTGTTTCAGTGTAGTAACAAGTGCCGTCATAAGACGCTCCTTTTGTTATCCTCGTTTTATTGGTGCACGACTTCGTTGAGCGGTGCTTATACCAATCGTAGTAACTAACTGGTCATCCTAGCTGGTTAAAACACTCGATAACATCGTTAGAAATTTTGATTGTAGAATAACTACTTATCGAAAATTTCTGCCTTGTTCTCAAGCATTTTTCCTGCGCTATTTATGATCACTTACTTACTTTGATTGGTATTATTATTTTCGAGGTATATAGACTTGATGTAGGGTCAGACTTTGTTGGGAGAATGTTACTCAAGTTAATAAAGGAGTGTTGGTGTGTTTTTGCTTAACAATGGGGAAGTGTGAGGCAACAAATTCAAAATGTGTAGTTTTCTACACATCGGTCTCTGCTGGTTCTAAAATAGGGCTTGCTGTAGGGTCAACAACAGGGTTTACAGTCGGGTCAGTAATAGGATTTGGAATCGGAAATGATTCCGGTTTTGGACTGGGTTGAATTGGCTCTTTAGGTCCAAGGAACTTTGGCGTTGTTCCCATAATATACAGATCAAGGAATGCTTTGGTGCGCGCAAACACTTCACGTAAACGTATTGAGGTTCCCGAATGGTGAGTTGGTCCTGAAACCGCCAAACACTGCGCATGAATATCGTAAGAATTGGCGATGAAGAGCGCTCTTTCACAGTGGAATTTCTGAGTGATGATCAGAAAATTATCAGTATCGAATATCTTTTTAGCGCGAACAATCGAGTCCAAGGTTCTAAACCCCGCGTAATCTAGATTGATGCGTTCATCGGGGACACCCGCTTTCAACAAGTCGCGTTTCATCGTCCACGGCTCATTGTAAGAGCGATGAGCGTTATCGCCACTCAGTAGAAATTGGTCAACTTTTTCACGATCGAACAGCTCAATCGCGGCTTCGATTCGGTGTTTATAATAGTCGTTGAGTGTTCTACCCAAATATTTGCTCGTGCCAAGCACAACCGCGACCTCAAGCTCGGGCACGTCATCAATATCGTAGATGATGCGATCTTCCGCTTGCCATGAAACCCAATAATCGATCGCAATAACCGCAGCGCTGCCTACTAAGAACACGAGGAAAGCGCCAAACAGAAAACCTTGCAGTTTTTTGTAAGCTTTTTTTATGTAGCTACGGATAATGTGAGAATCAAATTTCACTCTCGGTATGGTCCTTTGACTGAGCATTAATTTTTGAGTGCTCGATAATACCAAATAAAAATGAGAAAAATCAGTTAAAAAGACAAGACAGTGTAAAGAAAAAAGCCCCTGCAGTTGCAGAGGCTCTTGTAAGAGTATAGTTAATGTTCTCTATTTGAATACAGCACGCTTTATTAGAATGCAGTACGCTTGTAGCGACGGTAAACCGGCTGCCAGAAGTGCTGGTCAATCGCTTGTTGAAGAGCTTCTTCAGTGATCTCTAGTGCAACACCTTGCTCAATCGCTTTCTTACCAACGGCAAGAGCAATCTTCTTAGATACGGTGTGAATCTCTTCCAATGGTGGAAGTAGCGCACCTGAACCATTGATTGCTAGTGGAGAACACGTAGCAAGCGCACGGCTTGATTCCATCAGCATTTCGTCAGTGATGCGTGACGCATTCACAGCCAATACACCAAGGCCAATACCTGGGAAGATGTAGCTGTTGTTACACTGAGCGATTGGGTAAGTGGTGCCGTTATGAGTTACTGGCTCAAATGGGCTACCTGTCGCAACTAGTGCTTGGCCGTCAGTCCAACGAATAATGTCATTTGGTGTTGCTTCAACACGGCTTGTTGGGTTTGACAGTGGGAACACGATAGGACGTTCACAGTGTAGGTTCATCTCTTTGATGACTTCTTTGCTGAACAGACCCGGAGCACCAGATACGCCAACCAGAACCGTAGGTTTCGCGTGACGAACAACGTCTAGTAGAGAGAAACCAGTGCCGTCGCTTTCCCAATCTTTGGTGTTCGCGTTGGTTTGAACTAGACGCTGTTGGAAATCAAGCAGGTTTTGCATGCCTTCCTGTAGCAGACCCCAACGGTCAACCATGTAAACTTGAGAGCGAGCTTGTGCATCGCTGATACCTTCAGACACCATTTGAGCAATGATAGCTTCAGCAATACCACAACCTGCAGAACCCGCACCTAAGAAGGTGATGCGTTGGTCTGACAGTTTGCTGTTCGCTGCTTTACATGCTGCAAGTAGAGAACCAACCGTTACAGCGGCTGTGCCTTGGATATCATCGTTGAAACAACAGAGGCGATCTTTGTAGCGTTCAAGCAGTGGCATTGCGTTCTTTTGTGCGAAATCTTCGAATTGAACTAGAGCATCTGGCCAACGGCGTTGAACGGCTTGAATGAATTCTTCAACGAATGCATCGTAATCTGCACCTGTGATACGAGGGTGACGCCAGCCCATGTACATTGGGTCAGCAAGACGCTGCGGGTTGTTTGTACCCACATCGAGCACGATTGGTAGCATGTAAGCTGGGCTGATGCCGCCACAAGCTGTGTAAAGTGCTAGTTTACCAATTGGAATACCCATGCCACCGATACCTTGGTCTCCCAAACCAAGAATACGCTCACCATCCGTAACCACGATAACTTTAACGTTGTGGTTTGTCGCATTGTTCAGTAGGTCATCGATACGATCGCGGTTCGGGTATGAGATAAACAGACCACGGCCACGACGGTAAATATTTGAGAAGTTCTCACATGCTGCGCCAACTGTTGGCGTGTAAATGATAGGCATCATTTCAGAGATGTGGTTTTGAACTAAACGATAAAAAAGCGTTTCATTAGTGTCTTGGATGTTACGAAGGTAGATATGCTTATCCATATCACTTTCGAAGTTACAATATTGCTTGTATGCACGTCCTACTTGCTCTTGGATTGTTTCGGTTGTTTCCGGTAACAAGCCTTCAAGGTTGAAAGAACTGCGCTCTTCAGCAGAGAATGCGCTGCCTTTGTTTAGAAGAGGGGTACTTAGTAGAGCAGGACCAGCATAAGGGATATATAGAGGGCGTTTATCGTTGTTCATTAGATGCCTAATATGGGAGAAAGGGTAACCGAAAAATGATAACGGTTTAGTTATTCAATTGTAAATAGTTTACCTCCGATCTTTGCAAACAAAATGATATTCTTACCCATGTCCCACACTTATCGAATTTTAGCACCATAATTCGTTATACTTTGCTCACACTTTTTCGCGACGCCTCCTTTTTATGTCATTACTTCCCATCGATGCTTATCAAAACGTATTTCACGAACAAATCGCTAATTCTCACCTAGTAGTAGAAGCTGAAACCGGGTCGGGTAAATCAACGCGCTTGCCAATTTGGGCTTGCCAACATGGGCGAGTGCTGGTGGTTGAACCAAGACGAATAGCTTGTACCTCATTAGCTAAATATCTCGCGCTACAATCGGGCGAGAAGCTTGGTGACAAAATTGGTTATGCGATCAAACTTGAGTCTGAATACAACGAGAAAACTAACGTTGTTTTTGTGACGCCCGGTATCGCGCTGCGTTGGTTATCTGAAGATGGACTCGCTGGCTTTGATGTCATCGTTGTCGATGAATTTCACGAAAGGCGTTGGGATATCGATTTGCTGGTGGCGATTCTGAAACAAAAAGCGAGCCATCGCTTGGTGATCACGTCTGCAACCATTGAAGGTGAGCGCCTTGCTCATTATTTGGATGCGAATCGAATCAGTTGTGAAGGCCGAACTTATCAAGTTGCTATTGAACACCGAGCGAACGAATCCAGAACACTGCCTGATATTCGACATCTAGAGCAGCGCATCGCGGAAGAAGTGAATCATCAATTGATCGCTTCTTCTGGCGATATGTTGGTTTTTCTACCGGGTAAAAAAGAGATCGTGCAATGTGAACAAGCCTTGGCGAAAAATCCTGATATCCAAGTGGTGAAATTGCATGCGTCAGTCAGTGATAAGGAGCGAGATTTAGCGTTATCGGGTCGTAATATCGATATCAATGCTAACGGTTATGGCCTGAGAAAGGTCATTCTTGCAACCAACGTGGCAGAAACCTCATTAACCATTCCCGATATTGGTGTGGTGATAGATTCAGGATTAGAAAGGCGCACCGTTCAGCGTAACGGAAGAACGACTCTGATGCTTAAATCGATATCACGAGCCAGTGCCAAGCAACGAGCTGGCCGCGCGGGTAGGGTAATGGACGGCGTTTGCGTTCGTCTATATGGTGAGCATGCGGCGTTAGAGTTAGTCACACCGCCTGAATTGCAGCGTGAAGAGCTGATCGAGCCTATGCTGGCCGCGGCATGTTGTGGTGCTCCGCTTGAGAGCTTGTCTTTCCTTGATCCTATTCCTGAAAAATCACTAAACAGTGCGACTCAAACCTTGCTGACGATGGAAGCGATTAAAGCCGACCATCAAATTACTGAGCATGGCAAAAAGCTGTATCCGTTGCCGGTTGATGCTTTGTATGCCGATATCGTTACTCGAATCAAAACCAAAGCATTAAAAGAAGCGATGGTCGATCTCACAGCTGCGTTGTCCGTTCCGGCTCGCTTGTATCAGTTACCGAACAATGCAGAACATTTGGAAGCACTCGCTCAGCAAGAAAAGGAAGGGTGTGATCTAAGCCTGTTGATTCAGATCGTTCGCGGTCGCGAATATCCGAATCTAGAAATCGATCAGCAGGCATTGAATGAAGCACAGGGACTGGCTAAGCAAATGCGTGAGGTGTTTGAACTTCCTCAATTAGAAGTCGCGTCCCGTTTCCAGCGTATTGAACTGCTTAACACTATTGTTCAACTTCACCCTGAACTGGTGTTCGTACGCAGACTGAAACGAAAAGAAGCCTTTGCTAATGGAGTTTTAGAGGTAGTACTCGGCCGTCAGAATCGTTTCCCTGATAATGAACAAGCGATGTTGGTGCTTGATACCCATAGTTTGCCGGGAAGAGGTGTTAAGCAAACACTGACCTTAGCGACGGTCACGGCCCCCATTCCTCTTGAGCTTATCATTGATGCTGAGCTAGGAGAGTGGGAGCAAGGTGAAACGATTGTGAATGATGACGGCGTCTATACTGGGATGGCGTTGGTGTATGCCGGCCGCACGATCACGACCAAGCTCGTGGCAGCGGAAGGGCAACTATCGTTAAAGCCGATCGTCGATCTTGTATCGAATGGGGTTCAACTTCCGGGTTTTGCACAAGCTCGCACTCAACAAATCAAACATTGGCAGCTGTATGTGAAACTCGGCCTCGATGAACAAACCCAATACACACCAGAAATTGACCAAATGAACTTTGAGTTATGGTTTATAGAACAGCTTGAAGTGTTAGGTGTCACTGATGTGAGCGAATTGGAAATGTTCGACCATGCTGATATTCCATTCGATGGTATCCCGACTTGGCTCTATTTAGAATTTTCGGAAAAGTATCCGTTTGCATTGAGCCTTGCCGACTTGCAACTCGAAGTCGAATACCTGCCGGCACGCAAGCTGATTTACGTTCACTATCAATCGGGCAGTCGAAAGTTATCGCCAAAACGTTGGGAGCTCCCTACATGGTCTGGCTGGCGTATCCAGTACAAAAAAGCGAGTCGGATAATTGATATCAAATAGATGGATTAGTTTTATCTCTAAAATATTAATCAAATAGGTGCATATATGTTTTTTCAGTACTTATTTTGTTACAAGTTTGATTTTTATATGCCTTTTTAACCAATCAAAAGGTCATAAAAGACTATTCTTCTATATCCTATTGCTATAACGAAAGAGTTGATAGATATTGAGTATATTGTGTTGTCAAAGTGTCGGGGGACATCATGGATAAACAGACAGAGACGCGTGTAGAGTTTGATTACACAACATTTCTTGGCGCCTCATGCAGTAAAAAATGGACTTTTCTGGAAGCACTAACCACGATTGCGCCAGTATTTAGTACTGTCTGGCGAGATAGCATTAAAGAGCTCGCAAGCCCTGAAGATCGTTTATGGCAGATGGCATTGAAATCGATGTCGACGCGTAAAAGTGATGAGTCAAACATTGTTACCTTACTCAAGCTAGCCAAGCTAGAGGGGATCAATGAACTCAAAGTTGCTATGCCATATTCTCTTGAAGAAGAGCAGATCGAGTACATTGAATCGCGCAGTCATTTGGTGATTGCCGAGAATACTGGAGAAGAGTTTACTATTAAGCTTTAATCTATCAGTATTGCTTAGAGCTTAGAGCTTAGAGCTTAGAGCTTAGGAGCGAGCTCAAAGAATATTAAAAATCACGCACGTAAAAAGGGCCTCAATAATGATGAGGCCCTTTTCGTATCTGGAACTTGTGTTTACGAGCTTACTCGCTTTCTAGAATGCAATCAGTCAACTAGACCATAGTCAGCACGCAGTACATCGATGATTTCTTGCTTAGGATTCTCGCTCAGTACGATCTCTGCACCTGTGATTTTCGCTGCGATATCAAGATAAGTACGCGACAGAGACATCAGTGAATCGAGAGGCAGCTCATTGTCACGAGCTAATGCTTCACGTTCTGGCATGCGTTCTTTGTTCAAAAGAATGTCTGCATCAGGGAAGTAGTTAAGCAAGAACTGACGGAAACCCTCTTTAGAGTTTTCAACGATATTACCTTTGTTGTATTCCTGAGTATCCCAAATGCGAGATGAATCTGGAGTACCCACTTCGTCCATGTAGATCAGCTTTTCTTTACCTTGAGCATCGTTGACGTAGCCAAACTCAAACTTGGTATCGACAAAGGTTTGGTCGACGTTTGCGAGTGCTTGGCTAATTACGTTGAAGCCTTCTTTTAGAAGTTTCTCGTAATGCGCAATGTCACTTGCTTGAGTAAAGTTGAACGCTGCGAAGTTATCTTCGATGTTGTTACGTGAGATGTTCACATCGTCAGCTTCTGGAACACCAGGGATACCTTTCAAAATCCCTTTTGTTGAAGGCGTGATCAGTAGCTCAGGCAATTTCTTGTCTTTCTCAAGGCCTTCTGGCATCTCGATACCACAGAATTCGCGTTCGCCGTTTGCGTATGCACGCCACATTGAACCTGTGATGTATTGACGACAAATCGCTTCGATCATGACTGGGCGAGCTTTTTGTACAATCCATACGAACGGGTGAGGGATATCAAGAATATGACTGTCAGCGAGGCCGTTGTCTTTAAATAATTTGAACCAGTGGTTAGAGATAGCATTCAGAGCGGCCCCCTTACCTGGGACACCTTTTAGATTCCCTTCACCACGCCAGATACAATCAAATGCAGAGATACGGTCACTGATCACCATGATTGCTAAAGGCGCATCTGGTGCTACATCGTAGCCTTTCTCTTTAATTAGTCGTTGGCTATCTTCTTCAGTTAACCAGTAGACTGAGCGAACCTTGCCACTGTGGACAGGTTTATCAGTACGAATTGGTAGGTCATCATTTACGGCAAGAACTTGATCAGCAAGGCTCATTTAGACATTCCTATCTTTTATCAAACGTCATACAGAGAAGTGCGGTGTGCACATGATTAGACGGGCATTATACCCAATCTACTATTTGCTTCCAGAGAAAAAGCAAACGATTGCTAAATCTATTAATCAAATAAAAACCCCCGCCTAACTATTCGCTAGAAAATTGGCGAATTGTAGGGCAGGGGAAAGCAGTATATTTGAACTGTGTTTTGGAGCTATGCTGTCAAGTTAACTTAAGTTTGCTAGCCAAAATGTTATTAAGTCAGGCGGTCTAGTGAATACGCTCTGAATTGGCATCAATAAAGAAGACTTCACACTGAAAGCGCATTCCTAATGTTTTTAGGTATTGCTGACTGAATTGATCAATCGAAGCACTCGCAACAATCGCGCTCGCATTCTTAGATCGAATGGCTTTCTCGACGGTTTCTACTTCTGTCATTTGATTAGAGGCTTTCATGTGAATAACACGATCACAGCAAACATTATGTTGCTGCAGCTGTTTAGCCGATGGTCTTGGTGTTTGAGCCGTAAACAGTAACCACTGATGTTGATTGGACAGCAACGCCATTTTGGCAAACAACGCTTCTTCGTTTGAACTTTTTGTGTCACGAGAGACGGATGTAAATGCGCAGTGAGTTAGCGGGCTAGAGTGTTGTGCTTTAACGTGTGCTGGAATCATTTTGCTGTCCTTATATACATGCTGTATGTGTATACAGTAGTTTTTGTTACTTATAAGATCAAGCGTTTTTTGAGGGGTTATTGGACGATCTTGCTTGGGTATGGAGGTGGTTTTTATTTAAGTGATTGAAAATATAGTGAAAATTAAATTTGAATGAATTTGTTGTTTTGTCTCATAAGTTGAAGAAATGTGAGCTTTATACAGGTGTATACAGTGGTTTTGACAGAAAAGTACTGTATGCACCTGTATAGAAGATAAATCTCAGATACAAAAAAAGCGCCTTAGGCGCTTTCTTATATTTCAACGGTGTTGCTTATCTCAATGTCGCTTGGGAGAGTTTTGCTCTCATTTCCATTTCACCAATATTGAACTGGCGAACATCAATGGTGGCCATATCATTGCACTCTTGACATGCATGATGACACTTACCATCTAGGTAGTCGTGCTTTTTAACTAGGCTTGGCTTTTTGCACCAATCACAAACGCCTTCTATTGTGAACATATTCTCTCCTCACCTGTTTAAGTCAGGTGTATTTTCGGCGCAAATTATGACACAAGTAAGACTCATTAGTTAATAGTTTGTTACCTGTTTTTGAGAGGGGGATCGATTGCAGTACTAATAAAATCGATATCTTTGCGACTTTGGAAATCGAGCCTGCTTGGTTGTTTACGTTTTTGTAACACTCTTAAGGATGGTTTTTAGCGAATTGTTCAAACGTTTCATCTCTTCGTCACATCCATAACCATCTGGATGGTAGATTTTGGATAGCTGTTTATATCGAATTTTAATGCTTTTTTGATTCGGAATTGAGCTAGGTGTATACCCAAATAGAGCGCAGGCTACTTGTAAATTGTTCAGGCTGTTGTCATTTTTCTGTTTTTTTAACTCATGGAACATCGTGTGCAACTGACGTTTCTGCTGCTTAATAGTGAAGTCCTTCGAGCTAAGCTGTGCTTCAAGTGTCTGCTTTTGTTGCCCCAATTCACCCGATTTTAGAGCATGTCTTCTTTTTGATATCACCAGAGTCATGATAATGCTGACAATTGAAATCAACACGGCTAAGGCTGTGCCAATCAGATAGTCTGAATACGTCAGGTTAGAACGTGTTGCCTGCTCTATAGAGGGCAGATAAGAAGGGGAGCTACTTGCTCGCTCTGGATTAGATAATCTCTGATTCGTACTGCTTTCAGCAATGACGTTGTCGTTGAGCTTCTCAATCGAAGAGATCTGCTTGGCACGTTGCTGGTTGAATTGCGCTTCCAGTATGCGGTTATAGCCATCTTCGGCTTTTGGATTGTTTTTTAAGGCGGCTTCATACCATAGCTGTGCTGCATCTAATGGTTTTAGGAGTTCTTCCTCAAGTGAGGATTCGTACAGCTTTGCTACTTCGATAGGCGCGCGCGGGTTACCTTGCAAGGCTGATTTAATAAACCATTCTAAAGCTAGCTTGTTGCTTTGCTCTACACCTGATCCTGCCAAGTACCATTCAGCCAGCCTAAATTGCGCATTTGCATTGCCGTTTTCTGCGGATTGCGAGTACCAATAAAATGCATCGTTGGTGCTCAAAGGGACATCATTACCTGATTCATAAGCTTGAGCTAGTTGGTATTGAGAAACAGGGTCTTGAGGTTCTATCGAGAATGCGACGTTGCTTTCTGCATGAACGACGTGTGCAGTAGAGAACTGTATTGTAGAAAAGATGAGGGCAAAAAATAGAGTTCTGAGAATTGATGATGGCAGAAAGTTGGATAGGATAAACAATAGATAAGTCTCGTAAAAAAGCCCAGAGTCGGTATATCAGTATGAATACGATTTACGGTTGTTAGTTAGTCGTGTGACTTTGAACAAGCAACACGACGATAAGCAACTATATAGAGGTTAATTCAATAGATAAAGACGAACTGGGCTTTAATCGTGCTACTTAAGCGGCAAGATTTGAATTTCTACGCGACGGTTACAAGCGCGACCTTGAGAGGTGTTGTTGTCACATAGAGGGTAACGTTCACCGTTACCACGAGCAATGGCACGGCCTGCAGCAACGTCTTGAGAGATCAAGAATGCACGAACCGATTCAGCACGACGCTCAGAAAGAACTTGGTTAGAAGACTCGCTGCCCGTGCTGTCAGTGTGACCTTCGATCACTAGGCTAGTGTCTGGGTATTCAACTAAGATGCGCGCAACGCCGCGAAGTGTTTTGTGGATGCTTGATTCTAAAGCGTAAGAACCAGAATCGAAGCCAATGCCGTTCTCTAGGCGAAGTAGAAGTTGGTTCTCACCAACACGCTCTACTTGAACGCCTGAGTTCATGAGTTCTTCACGAAGTGCAGCTTCTTGCTGGTCAAAGTAGTAACCGATACCACCGCCAACTGCGGCGCCACCTGCTGCGCCGATGAGTGCACGCTTACGACGGTCTTTAGAGTCGTCACCCGTAGCTGCACCAGCAACAGCGCCGGCGATTGCACCAATTAAAGCGCCTTGAGTTGCGGAATTAGTCTCAGATTCGCCGGTTGTCGCGTTTTGGCGTTGTGTCGCTTGACAGCCCGTTAGAGCAACAGTGAGTGCCAGGGCTAGTGTGATTTTTTTCAACGTATTTCTCCATCATGTACTTCTGTCAAACGCATGAATTACGAAAGACAACAATAAGTCCTATTGGTGGTTTTTATCAATACGCTGAAGCAATGTAAAGTGGCTCTATGATTTAGTTATCTTTTTAACGGCTTGAGTTCCGCCAACAGGTCGATTTACAGACAGTTTTCGACCTTTCTTCAAGCCAACTTCATAGTCTGCGGTGAGGTTTTTCATCGCTTCTCTGAGTTGTTGTTTGAACGTTTCGCGGTCGATGTTTTGGAACTCTTTATCAATGTAGTTATTGATCTTGTTGTTTGACTCGTCGTCTGGGGTGATAACAGGCAGTTTTTCAAGCGCACCTTCTACCCAACCCGAAACGTAAGAGTTTACGCGACGTGTTACTTCTAGTGTCCCTGTTCCCGAGCCCGCAAAACTGTTTCTGAATTGGCCAGTGTGCTCATTCAGTTCGCGATAAATAATATCGAACGCAAAAGCCGCGAAGATAGCGCGATCGGCTTCACCAATGAATTCAACGCGCTTAAGGCCTTTGTGATTCAGTAACACGGCTTCTACGCCAAACTTGGTGTTAATACCACGAATAACACGCAGCAGTGTAGAGCTGATATTTGCAGGTAACAGGTGACTGGATTGAGTTTTTCCCATCTTGATAAATTCAATATCGTCCTTTTCGAGACCATATTTCAGCATCAAGTTATGCGCCATTTTTATCGCATTGGCAGCTTCATTGACGTTCGCAGAGTTTCCAAGCTCAAGACACTTGGCAATTTTCTTTAGGGCTTTTTTCTTATCCATCGACAACTTAATCATTACCGCAAATTTTTAAAAGTCCAACATTTTACATGTTTTGGCGAGTAACAGCAAAGTCAAAAGTCATTTGTAGGAATGTGGTGAACGATTATGGAAGATAAGGATATATGAAGGAAGTAGCGACTCCCGGACAAAACAAAACGCCATCAAGAGGATTGATGGCGTTAGTGACACGATTTTTAGGAAGTGCTAGAGCTTTCGCAAACTAGATTCCAAGTTCATCGAGTAAATCAGCTGCAGAATCGTTGCCTGAACTTTGCTCTGGCTGCTTTGGTTCTTGCATTTTTTTCTGAGTCGCTTCAAGAATACTGTCTGGGCATTCGTCTTCAGCGATCTCAAATTCTTCCAATTGGATGAATTCTGTTTTGTCCATTGCAAGCTCAAGGTAGAAAATGTTGTTGTCGGCAGTAGAGAAAGTAACACGACGAGCTTGCGGGCGATCTAAGTTCGTATCAACAGAAAGGTTCACTTGCTTGTTCAGTGCTAGCATTTTCGGTTGGTTTTGTGTGATGTTAGTTTGCAGTTCTTTACGGATTTTGTTGGTAAAGTCGCCAACCAACTGGTTCATCAACTCACCTAATACATCACCTACTTCGTCTGAAGTATGAAGTACAGCGAGTTCGTCTTCAGGCATGCCCATGTTACGCATGTAATTTGTGTAGATCTCTAGCGCTGCTTTCGACGTAAAATTGATAACAACAAGACCTGAAAAACCGCCGTCGAACAAGACGAAACAACCAAAATCTGGCTTAAGACTTGTCTTGTTGATCTTTTGAACCATGGCTGAGTAGGACACCTGTGAAGCCGTCGCTGAAGTAAGTACGTTTGAGACTGATTGGCATAGCTTAAGAAGAATATCTTCAGTTGTGACTGTTTTGCTTTTTTTCATTGTTATTTGCTCATGGAGATGTCGTAAAAAAGTTATCTACTATCTTACTACTGAATTAAGACGAAAGTGACTATTTCTCCATTCTTGCACCGAGATTCTTATTTGATCACCTTTTTATATGATCTTAATAGTAGTAAAGTGACGAAATTCAAAGAAAAATATTAAAAATCTCAGATAACCCAATGCTGATAGGATCAGCGAAGTAGGGGCAGGAAGCAAATGTTACCAAGACTTCAACTCAATGCTGATGTCGATCCAGTTGTCGTACGCTTTTTAGATGAACTAAAAACAGCGGGCTTTACTGGCGACATTGAATCTCAATATTCTAGCCGTTTGGCTGTGGCGACTGATAACAGTGTCTATCAGCAATTGCCGCAGGCAGTCATTCTCCCTAAAACAACTCAAGACGTTGTGTTGATCGGTAAAGTGGGTGCAAAATCTGCTTACGAACGCGTGACCTTTTCCCCTCGTGGCGGTGGCACCGGTACCAACGGACAGTCTTTAACAAAAGGCGTTGTGGTTGACCTGTCTCGTTATATGAACAAGGTTCTTGAGATTAACGAGCAAGAAGGCTGGGTAAGAGTTCAGTCAGGTATCGTTAAAGACCAATTGAACGATGCTGTGCGTCCGTATGGTTACTTTTTCTCTCCAGACCTTTCTACCAGTAACCGAGCAACCTTAGGTGGAATGATCAATACCGATGCTTCGGGCCAAGGGTCATTGAAGTACGGTAAAACGTCTGACCATGTGTTGTCGCTGCAAGCGGTCTTCGCAGATGGTTCATGTCTCGAATCCGATTTATCACACGGCTTACCTGCTGAAGGTGAATTTGCTCACCATGCCCTTACAGTAACTGAAGCCGTTTGTCGAGATAAGCGCGCTCAAATTCTTAATAAATTCCCACCATTGAACCGCTTCTTAACTGGTTACGATTTAAAGAACGCAATCAACGAAGAAGACGATAGCTTTGACCTGACTCGTGTTCTATGTGGTGCAGAAGGTTCATTAGCATTCATCACTGAAGCAAAGCTGAACCTCACGCCGATTCCAAAAGCACGAACGTTGGTTAACGTGAAATACAACACGTTCGATTCTGCACTGCGTAATGCGCCGTTCATGGTAGAAGCGAAAGCGCTGTCTGTTGAAACCGTTGACTCAAGAGTATTGAACCTAGCGAAACAAGACATTGTTTGGCACACCGTGAGCGATTTGCTTATGGATGTTCCAAATAAAGAGATGCTTGGTATCAACATGGTTGAGTTTGCAGGCCAAGATGAAGCGGAAGTTGAACAACAAGTTCAAGCGCTGACCGCACAGCTTGAAAGCATGGTAGAAACTGAAGACGCGGGTGTGATTGGCTTCCAAGTGTGCAGTGATTTAGCGAGCATTGGCCGAATCTACAACATGCGTAAGAAAGCGGTAGGTCTATTAGGTGCGGCGAAAGGCCGAGCTAAGCCAGTCGCTTTTGCTGAAGATACCTGTGTACCACCAGAAAACTTGGCCGACTTCATCTCTGAATTTAGAGTATTACTCGATTCAAAAGAGTTGAACTACGGCATGTTTGGTCACGTGGATGCGGGCGTACTGCACGTTCGTCCTGCTTTAGATTTGTGTGATCCGATGCAAGAAGCATTGATGCATGAAGTCTCTGATGAAGTGGTTAAGCTGGTGGCTAAATACGGCGGCTTGATGTGGGGTGAACACGGTAAAGGCTTCCGTTCTGAGTATGGTCCTGACTTCTTTGGTGAAGAGCTGTTTACCGAATTAAGACGAGTTAAAGCGGCATTTGACCCGCATAACAAGATGAACCCAGGCAAGATCTGTACGCCGTTAGAAAGCGATGCTGAGTTGGTGAAAGTCACTGATACCAAGCGTGGTTTCTACGATCGTCAGATCGACGTACAAGTCCGTGATAGCTTCAAGCAAGCGATGGAATGTAATGGTAACGGCTTGTGTTTCAACTACGATACGAGTTCGCCAATGTGTCCTTCGATGAAAGTCACGGCTGACCGTCGTCATTCACCAAAGGGCCGTGCAGGCTTGGTTCGTGAATGGTTACGTCAGTTAACGGAACAAGGCGTCGATATTCTCGATTTAGAGCAAGAAGCGCTGAAGGACAATACTCCGATTAAAACCATGGTGGAACGTGTTCGTAACACGATGAACAAACGCCATGAGTACGATTTCTCGCATGAAGTTCATGAAGCGATGAACGGTTGTTTGGCGTGTAAAGCGTGTGCGAGCCAGTGTCCTATTAAAGTTGATGTTCCGAGCTTCCGTTCTCGATTCTTAAACATTTATTACTCACGCTACCAACGCCCTGCAAAAGACTATTTAGTCGCCAACATTGAAACCATGCTGCCGCTAATGGCGAAAGCGCCAAAGGTTGTTAACGCTGCCTTGGGTCAAAAATGGATACAAACCGCAACGGCGAAAACGGTCGGTTATGTTGATGCACCACTGATGTCGGTACCTACACTTAAAAATCGTCTGGCGAGCAAAGAGCTGCAACTGTTCGATCTACAGTATCTAGAAGGGCTCTCTTCTGATCAGAAGAAACAGCACGTGTTGATCGTTCAAGACCCGTTTACTAGCTTTTATGATGCCGAGGTGGTTGAAGACTTCGTTACCTTGGCTCAGAAGCTTGGCAAAACACCGGTGTTATTGCCGTTTAAACCAAATGGTAAAGCACTGCACATTAAAGGCTTCTTAAGCCGTTTTGCGCGTGAAGCGAAATCAACATCGGATTTCTTGTCAATGGTTGCTGATATCGGTATTCCTTTGGTGGGTGTTGATCCTGCTCTTGTGCTTTGTTACCGCGATGAATACGTTGAGATCTTGGCTGACAAACGTGGCGACTTTGATGTACTGACTGTGCATGAATGGTTAATGCCATCGTTGGGTGAGTTTGAAGCGCGCTCTGCAAATGAAGAGATGTGGTACTTGTTCGCTCACTGTACTGAGAAGACCAAAATGCCGAACGCTGAAAAAGAGTGGGGCGCTATCTTCAAACACTTTGGTGCTGCGTTAACCAGCGTTCCTGTCGGCTGTTGCGGCATGGCGGGCACCTTCGGGCATGAAGTCGATAAGCTACAAATGTCGAAAGATATATACGGTTTAAGCTGGAAGCCTCAAATGCAGGACTTACCAAAAGATCGTTGTTTGGTGACGGGTTATTCTTGCCGTAGCCAAGTGAAGCGTTTTGAAGGTGAGAAGCTTGCCCACCCATTACAAGCGCTAGCAAAAATTCTTTAATACATTTAGCCCAGCAATTGCTGGGCTTTTTTCTAAACTAACAAAGGAATGTTAATAAGGAAAAGTATGAAATTTCTAGAATTAAAAGTACCACCCGTTGCACTGTTCATTATTGTATTCGTAGCATCATACTTCTGCGCTCAGCAGTTGAGCCAAGGAACATTGGCACTGCCTTATCGAATGGTTGTGCTCGGTATCGGGATTGTCTTGAGTGGTGTTATTGGAATATCAGGCATATGGGAGTTTCGCAAACAGAAAACTACCGTTAACCCGATCAAAGTCGACACCGCTTCTGCAGTTGTGGACAGTGGAATCTTTGGCTACACGCGAAACCCTATGTATCTAGGGCTATTTATCCTACTGTTTTGTTTTGGCTATTTCTTCCAAAACCTGTTCAGTGTTTTACTCAGTTTTGTATTCGTAATGTACATGAATCAGTTCCAAATTAAGCCAGAAGAACGCGCTCTAGAGCAATTGTTCGGTGCGGAATATGTTGATTATAAACAAAAGGTTAGACGCTGGGTTTAGTTTTGACTTGAGTAGCTTGATGTCATTAGTCATCGAAATGAAAAAGCCCAGCTTGTGATACCAAGCTGGGCTTTATTGATCTTGTCTCTAGCTATTTACATCAAGTGATGTAAATAAGAGTGCTGATTAAGCGGCAGCTGCGAACTGAGCTAGAAACATCTCTTTACGTTCGTTGAAGCGGTTTACTAGGTCGTCTACAGAAGCTTGGTCGTATGGCTTAAGACCACTTGCTACCATGCGCTTTACGCCTTTACCGACTACTTCACCGTCTTCTTTGAAATCAAAGTTCAGTGTCACGATGCCACGCTTGCCTTCAACATCAAAAGTCGCACCTGAGAATTCAACTTCTGGGTGAGATAGGTCTAGACGAGTAAATTCAACTTCCATGCTCTCGTAAATCACAAGAGGACGTTGGCAGTTGATCATCATTTGCTGTTCTTCCATAAGAGGAACCATGATATGTGGGAAGTTCATACCTGAAAACTTAACGTAATTTGTTACTACGTGCTCGATGAATGCTTGGTCGTGGCTCTTTTCACCTTCACAAGACATGTGTAGGTACTCTTTGCCTTTCTCGTCAACCAGTGAGCTTTCTTTCTCACACTTGTTGTCAACGCTTAGCGCAATACCGTTACCTACCATACCTGAAAAATCAAAACGCATTTTTTGGCTGATGCCTTCTTTTTGCAGAAGTACTGCAAACAAAAGATCGCCAGGCACGCAGAAGCGTTTGTTGTCTTCATCGTGAATTGGGTTGAAGTCAGCAGCTACTTTTTTAGCAAAGTGGCTAGCCTGTTCACGAGTGAATTGAAATTGATTGTCTTCAGTAGAAAAGTAAGGTGTCAGAAACATAGTATCGCTATTAGTCATCAAATCTGGCGGGGATTATAGCTAACTAACTTGGTTTTAATGGTCTATCCAGTTTACGAGGGCCGAAAAAGGAGGGAGATTGGTGAGCGGGACTTTTGGTGCCGTAAAAATAATAAAGGTCTAGAAAATCTAGACCTTTATTTATATAAGCTTATTTTTTATTAGGGAAGAACCACTTATCTAAGTAATCACTCATCGGTGCAAAAGCAAGGTTTGCGTAGTTAAATGGGTAATTAGCGGTTGTTGTTTCACCACTTGCGATTTTACCGACCGCAGTAAAGCCTTTTGGCTGGTTTGCGTCTTTCAGCTCATTCGGGAACTTACCGTTAGCAGGGTTCACTTTGTATTCGTAAACCAATCCTAAAAATGCGCCGGGGTTGAGGTTCTTTTTGATAGTATGGACTGAGTCTAATTTGCCATTCGAAATGTCATCACCATCGTCATTAATACTTGTACCATTACTTGAGAGACATTTGCTTGGAGTACCATCAATACGATCTGCACCTAACTGCCCGTTGCCGTAGTTACATTCATCGTATTTTAGATAACCTAAAGCTTGTGTACCTGTTCCTATTTTCTTATTGATGAGAGTTTTGAAGCCATCGTAGCTTTTGGCCAATTCAGCACCAATGGCTGTATTGTTGTCACCATCAACGTAGTAATCGAAAACTTGCAGTAGTTTTTGATATGTCGTGGTGCTTTTTGTTTCATCTACGCCTGACAGGTCAGTATAAATAAGCTCTAAACCATTGATGTTAGCGGTGCTCGCATACATATTTTGCGCAAGTGCAAGCACGAACTTACCATGAGCTGTAGAAGGATCTGGTTCTCCTTCTGTTATGCCAATGAGTATTTTTTTCTGGCTAAACTGTTTTCTCACATCATCATGAGCCCATTTAAGCAAATTTTCGACTTGCAGTTTTACGGTATCTTGCTGAACTTGAGTAATGTTTGGACCAATCGGCAGAATGTAAATACCTTTTTCAAAAGCACAGTTTGGCACTTCAGCAGCAGTTGAACAGTTTTTAATGCTGGTATAGGTCGCGACTTTCGTTAACGTAGGAGTCGTTGGAGTCGTTG
>NZ_JBFRVM010000195.1:0-11836 GCF_041475145.1 Vibrio sp. 10N.222.49.A3 | reverse complement strand
TCGTTGGAGTCGTTGGAGTTGTTGGTTTTGCTGGTGCTTTATTGCTTGAGTCTGATCCACAGCCGGCTAAGAATAAGGTGCTGATAAGGGCTGTTGTAAGCAGGATTGGGGATTTTTTTGTTATCATTGGTAATGAACTTTCCGACGGTGAGTGATGATTTTTCGGATAGCATCACTCCTATCAATAAGTGTATTCATTTTTTATGGACAAGTGGGCTGTAACGAGAGTACAGCCCAGTATACGGAAAGTACTAAAAACTTGACAGTGTTCCTTCTGGCATTAGGTGGTTATGAACGGATAACTTGAGTAACAGGTTAGCTTGTTCAATATCTGGAGCAAAATATCTGTCTTTATCGTAGAAGCTCACTTTCTCACGCAAAATCTGCTTCGCTTCTTCCACACGAGGGGAAGATAGATTCGGAGCGCGGAAGTCTAGCCCTTGTGCTGCTGCCAAATATTCTACTGCCAATATCCCACGGGTGTTTTCAGCCATGTATCTAAGCCTACGAGCGGCAAAGGTGGCCATTGATACGTGGTCTTCTTGGTTTGCAGAAGTAGGGAGGCTGTCTATTGACGCCGGATGAGCCAAGGTTTTGTTCTCACTTGCTAATGCTGCTGATGTTACTTGAGCAATCATAAAGCCTGAGTTCACGCCGCCGTTATCGACCAAGAAAGGCGGTAGTTTGCTTAGCGCACTATCAATCAGTAGTGCCATTCTACGCTCTGACAAGCTACCGATCTCGGCAATGGCCAATGCAAGGTTATCGGCTGCCATTGCGACGGGTTCTGCGTGGAAGTTACCACCTGAAATGATGTCGCCATCGTCAGCGAAAACAAGCGGGTTGTCGGATACTGCATTTGCTTCAATCGTTAAGGTCTCTGCTGAGTTACGAATCTGCTGTAAACAAGCACCCATCACTTGAGGCTGACAACGCAGTGAGTAAGGATCTTGAACCTTTTCACAACAAGTATGTGATTCACCAATCTCACTCTTTTGGTCAAGCATATGGCGGTAAGCAAGTGCTGCATCCATCTGGCCACGATGACCACGAACGCGATGAATACGCGGATCAAACGGACGACGGCTACCCAGCGCGGCTTCAACAGACATCGCGCCACACACGGTTGCAGACGCGAATAAGTCTTCAGCTGCGAATAGACCTTCTAATGCAAAGGCAGTTGATGCCTGAGTACCGTTTAATAGCGCCAAACCTTCTTTAGGTGCAAGTGTGATTGGCTCTAGACCTGCGATCTGCATTGCTTCTAAGCCAGTGATGATCTTGCCGTTGTGGCGTGCTTGGCCTTCACCTAGCAGTACCGTACTCATGTGGGCGAGGGGAGCAAGATCTCCTGAAGCACCCACAGATCCTTTTTGTGGAACACATGGGTAAACCTGTGCGTTCACAAGATCGATAAGGGCATTAATCACTTTGAGGCGGATACCAGAGTAACCGCGAGACAAGCTGTTAATCTTTAACACCATCATCAAGCGAACAGTTTCATCAGACATGAATTTACCAATGCCCGCCGCGTGAGAAAGCACGATACTTTTCTGTAGTACTTCTAAATCCTCAGGGGCGATTTTGGTATTTGCTAACAAGCCAAAACCCGTGTTGATGCCATACACAGTGCGATCTTCAGCAATCACTTGTTCGACAACGTGCATGCTCGCTTCTATATCAGGAATCGCTGCAGGATCGAGAGATAAATTCACAGGGCTACGGCTAATCTTACGCAGTTCAGGCAGGCCTAGAAGTCCTGGCTTAAGTAATAAATTCAACATGTTTTCTCCAGACATTAAAGGCGACGAAGTTCTTCGTTTAGCATAGGTAAATCAAGCTTCTGCTCTTTAGCACACTGCTTGGCAATATCGTAACCCGCATCAGCATGACGCATAACGCCAGTAGCCGGATCATTGTGAAGTACACGAGCAATACGTTGTGATGCATCTTCGCTACCGTCACAACAAATCACCATACCTGAGTGTTGTGAGAAGCCCATGCCAACGCCGCCGCCATGGTGCAGAGAAACCCATGTTGCGCCACCAGCTGTGTTCAGAAGGGCATTCAAAAGAGGCCAATCAGAAACTGCATCAGAGCCATCCATCATGCCTTCTGTTTCGCGGTTCGGGCTTGCTACTGAGCCCGAATCTAGGTGGTCACGACCGATAACAACTGGTGCTTTCAGTTCGCCATTTTTCACCATTTCATTGAATGCTTGTCCTAAACGTTCACGATCTTTCAATCCAACCCAACAGATACGAGCTGGTAGGCCTTGGAACTGAATGCGTTCACGCGCCATATCTAGCCAGTTATGTAGATGTGGGTTGTCAGGAATCAGTTCTTTTACTTTTTGGTCTGTTTTGTAGATGTCTTCTGGGTCGCCAGAAAGGGCAGCCCAACGGAACGGACCGATGCCTTCACAGAATAAAGGACGAATATAAGCAGGAACGAAACCTGGGAAATCAAATGCGTTTTCTACGCCTTCTTCCAGTGCCATTTGGCGAATGTTGTTGCCGTAATCTACGGTCGCAGCGCCACGGTACTGAAGATCTAGCATAGCTTGTACTTGAATCGCCATTGATTGCTTAGCGGCTTTCACTACTTTCGCTTCATCAACTAAACGTTCTTGTGCTGCTTTCTCCATCGTCCAACCTTGAGGCAAGTAGCCGTTCAACGGATCGTGGGCAGAGGTTTGGTCTGTCACGACGTCAGGCGTGATATTGCGTTCAACTAACTCTGGGAATACATCTGCTGCGTTACCAAGCAAGCCAACAGAGATTGGTGTGTCTGACTCTTTAATCATCTCCATCGCTTCATCTATGCTAGTGGCTTTTTTGTCTACATAGCCTGTACGCAAGCGGTAATCGATTCGTGATTCATCACATTCAACCGCGATCATTGAGAAGCCAGCCATAGTTGCAGCAAGAGGTTGAGCACCACCCATGCCGCCAAGACCACCCGTTAAAACCCACTTGCCGTTTGCTTCGCCTTGAAAGTGCTTCTTCGCGATAGCAACAAACGTTTCATAAGTGCCTTGGACGATGCCTTGTGAGCCAATGTAAATCCAGCTGCCGGCAGTCATTTGGCCATACATCATCAAGCCTTCTTTATCGAGCTCGTTGAAGTGCTCCCAGTTAGCCCAGTGTGGAACAAGGTTAGAGTTCGCGATCAGTACGCGAGGTGCGTTTTTATGAGTCGGGAACACGCCCACAGGTTTACCTGATTGAACAAGTAACGTTTGGTCGTCTTCTAAACGCTCTAATACTTCAACAATCTTGTCATAACATTTCCAATCACGCGCCGCGCGACCGATACCGCCATACACAACCAGTGCATGTGGGTGTTCTGCCACATCAGGGTCTAGGTTGTTCATCAGCATACGCAGTGGTGCTTCTGTTAACCAAGATTTAGCGCGCAAAGTGGTGCCATGAGGTGCGCGAATTTCGCGAGTCGTGTCGAGACGAGGGTCACTGTTGTGGTGTTCCGTCATTTTGGAATTCCTTCTGTTTCACGTTATATCGTTGTAGTTGTAGTTGTAGTTATCGGTATAGCTGGATTAGTTGCTGGCCATTGCACTGGCTATATCCCAACACAAACGTGCCGCCAATCGAGCCGTTTGGCCATCGACGTCGTAGTCTGGGTTGTATTCCGCAATGTCCGCGATAATGAGTTTTTCACTGTGTTGGAAAATCTGTTCTAGAAAAGGAGCGAGTGCTTCATAGCTCACGCCTCTTGCCGCTGGTGCACTTACGCCCGGCGCAGTCGCTGCGGGGAATACATCGAGATCAATGGTGAGATAGAGGTAATCACACTCAGCGATGAATTTTTGCAACTTAACCAGTTGGGCAACTTGGTTCACTTGGGTCATGTTGCGGTCGTGTTCATACCAAACGCCCAGTTGGTCGGCTTTGTTAAACAGCGCTTTGGTATTGCTGGCAGCACTCACACCAAGACAAGCGTAATGAAACGGCCACTGATGCTTGTGGCAGTAATCGCTGATCTGGTTAAAAGGCGTGCCTGAGCTCGGTTTAACGTCAGCGATGTTGCTTTCAAATTCACGAAGATCAAAATGAGCATCAAAGTTAACGATGCCTATTTTAGGTTTGTGTACTGGCTGATCTTTATCAAGGAGTTCCGTTTGTTGTAAATGCTCAGCGAGACCTTGGAAAGATGCCCAAGCCACTTCATGACCGCCGCCAAGGGTAATCACTTTGTTGGTTGATAAAGCACAGGCAATAACCGAAGCACACTGTTTTTGACTGACTTCAAGTTGACCATCATGGCACTCGATATCACCAAGATCCGCGATGTGCGCGTCACTGTGCCAAGCCATATTAGCCAACGCTTGACGAATCAGGTTAGGTGCTTGCTTCGCGCCCACTCGACCTTTGTTTCTTGACACGCCTGCATCGCTGGCAAAGCCTACCAAAGCGATAGCGCCATCAGTAAGCTCGTTACTTAAATTACTATGTTGTACTTGTTTGGTAATGTGATGTACGCGTGTGCCGAGTGCGCCATCTTCAAGATCATTACGTCCCGTCCACACGAAGTTATGTACGGCTTCTGAGTTCTTTTGAATGCCGTTGGAATTAGATTGAGTCATGACACACCTCGCCATTAACGATGCGTTTATGAAGATGAGGAACACCGACTTGATAGCTTAGATCGGCAGGGTGCTCGATATTCCAGATAGCTAAATCAGCGGCATAACCAACTTCAATTTTGCCTTTAGTTTGTGAGTCGTCAATGGCAGCCGCAGCATGACAAGTCACACCGCGCAGCGCCTCTTCAGGCGTCGTGCCAAATAAGGTGCAGCTCATGTTCATCATCAGCGTTAAATCAGCAAAGGGAGACGTGCCGGGGTTTAAGTCGGTCGCGATCGCCATTGGAATGTTGTGTTCACGAAGTAGGGCGACTGGCGGTTGTTGAGTCTCTTTCAAGAAATAGAAAGCACCGGGTAGCAAAGTCGCAACTGTGCCTGATTCCGCCAGTGCCTTTACACCAGCTTCATCAAGGTACTCAACATGGTCGACAGAGAGTGCACCGTATTTCGCTGCAAGTGCACTGCCACCCATATTAGAAAGTTGTTCTGTGTGGCCTTTAATTGCCAGCCCATGTGCTTTGGCAGTTGCAAATACACGTTCGGTTTGTTCAAGGTTGAAGCCGATAGATTCACAGAACACGTCAACCGCATCGGCGAGCCCTTTCTCTGCAGCTTTAGGAATGATCTCTTGGCAAACCAGATCGATATAGCTGTCCGGTTGTTCTTTATATTCAGGTGGCACAGCATGCGCTGCAAGGAGAGTGGTGGTGATCTTAATTCGGCGATGATTCTCTAACGCTTTAGCTGCGCGTAACATCTTGAGCTCATCTTCAAGTGTTAAACCATAGCCAGATTTTACTTCGATGCTGGTTACGCCACTTCTTAGTAGGCCATCAAGTCTCGGTAATGCCATTTCAACCAGTTCGGATTCTTGTGCTGCGCGGGTCGCGGTTACTGTCGCTAGAATGCCGCCGCCTTGCTTGGCGATGTCGGTGTAAGAGACACCATTCAAACGCTGCTCAAATTCGTTGGCGCGATTACCTGCAAATACAAGGTGAGTGTGGCAATCAATCAGCCCAGGGGTGACTAACTTGTTTTTGCAATCATAGGTGATGTAATCCAAAGAACCATCAATACTTACTTGTTCTAACTCAGAAGCAAGTACGCCTTGGTTTGAACAAGAGATGGACACGATTTTACCGCTTTCGATAACGATATCTTGAGGGGAAGAGGGCTGATAGCCATCGGCTCCCGAACTCATGGAGACCACTCGTGCGTTTTTGAGGATCAAATTCATAATCACCTAGATCTTTGCTAAATATTAAATGTATATACAAATAAATAGGCTAAACGCTGACCCGAATCAAGTTGATGTTGCAAAAATGTGATCGGCGATCAGGATGATGTTCTTTAATCTAGAAGTATCTTGGAGCTTAATTTGTACTTAGAGCCAGGATGGTAGAGCAATGCAAAGCTGATTAGGCGCTCTTTGCTCCATGTTCTTCTATTCAAAAGTAGGCAAGGCTCTGATTCAGAAAGCTTTAGTGACGTTCTGATCTGTAAGTCTGGAATAATGGCTTCAACCGTATGCTCGATAGCACTCAACGGGCAGCTTTTTGAAAGGTATTCGTTGGGTGTCGAGGTTGAAAAGTCTTGCTCTAGATATTTTGGAGCGGCTTGAGAATTCACCCAGCGTGCTTCCAATTGAATCGGTGTGTTGTCAGCAAAGTGGATGATTTCACTATAGAATACTTCGGCATTGATCATGACACCTAACCGTGTGGCGGTGCTTTCATCAGCCTTGATGCTCTTGTGCTTGATAACTTGACTAGCATACGTTTGGCCTCGGTCTTTGATCTCTTGCGCGATGTTGTTGATATCAAGCAGAGGAGATTGCGCTTTTTCGTCAGGCTCACAAACAAAAGTACCTAGCCTTGGCTTCCTGATGAGTTTGCCTTCAGACACCAGATCTCGAATTGCTTTATTCACTGTCATTCGACTCACATTGAACTGCTCGGTGAGTTCAAGCTCTGTGGTTATCTGGTAACCCACTGGCCAGTGACCACTGGTGATATTGTCGTCTATGAACTGTTTTATCTGAAGGTAGAGCGGCGCTTTCGACATAATGAAACCTTATTTGACTATACAAATAGAGTAACGGAATTTTTCACGATTTCAACATTTCCTCAGGCAATGTGACTTTATTCAACATAGATGGGGCAAATTGCTTGATTCTGTGAGGTAAGTGTCGCAAATTGTCACGCAATAACTATTCGCAAATCAGATAATTAGAAAGGGAAATAATATGTTTAAGAAATTAAAGGCCTCGTTGGGCATCGGTGCAGCAAAGGTTGATACCGTCTTAGATAATATTGAAGTTTTCCAAGGTGGAGAGTTGTCTGGCAATGTACACATTGTTGGCGGCGACGTTGAGCAACAAATTGACCTGATCAACTTAGTTCTCAACACAGAAGTAAAAGTCGAAACGGAAGATAGCACCAGCTACGAAACCTTTTCATTAGGTCGTATTCAAGCCGTAGAGCCTTTCGTGATCCAACCGGGTGAAACCAAATTGGTGCCATTCCGTCTTAAGTTAAATGATGAAACGCCAGTCACCGCGTTGAACGCGCAAATGAATCAATGTCACGTGTGGGTTGAAACCAACCTAGATATCGGCTTTGCGATTGATCCTAAAGACCGCGACTTCATCTCCGTACACCCATTGCCAACAGTTGCTAAAATCATCCAAGGCGTAGAAGCATCGGGAATGGCAATGGTGAAAGCTGATGTAGAGAAGGGCTTCTTGAAAGGCAACAGCTTTGCTTCTCGCTCTGGTTGTTACCAAGAGATTGAATTTCGTAGCGGCGGCTTTATGAATAATAAAGAGATCGAGCTGTCATTCATCGTTGAAGGCTCAATGGTTCACTGCCTAGCAGAAATCGACCGCTCAATGAGCTTCCGTGGCGACCAATATATCTCATTCAGCTTGCCAGCTAACGCAGCCGACTCAGACATTCGCAACGCTGTATCAAGAATCATGAGTACGTAGTTAACTCTCTGTTAGTAGTCGCTCTGTCGATTAATAGAGATAAGACAATACAACTTCTAAAGCCGAGCTTAACCGTTCGGCTTTTTTGTTTGTAAATAAAGACAAAGAATCAATCATTGAACGTTAGCTTAGGGTGTTAGAAGGCCCTGTATAGAAGAGACATTTAAGTTATGTAGTTTTTGTGGCGCTATGGGACTAACATTGTCATTTCATATAATTTCGTTACAATGTTCGGCTACTCACAAATGGGGCATCTGTATTTGCTTCTATGTGGGTATCTTTATTATGCATATATCTCCGATCAACATACTTGTTGGTTGAAAAACATATATTAAACATTTTCATGTGTTGCTTGGTGTGCCTCAAGACGTGAATTTTCCTTCTTATTGCAATTCCTATTTACCATTCATACCTATTGATATAATCCTTTAAATACAAAAACTTAACCAAAGGAATGCAATTTAAATCATTTGCTGGATACTAGCTCATAATGACTAGAAGACACTTGCATTCATATGAGATTTGTACCAAATTTGTACCAAATATTTTTGGTACAAACGAATGGCAATCACAGATGCTTGGCTAAGAGCCACACAAGGTAAGCCTTACAAAGGGCAACCCGAAGTCACCCATAGAGATGGCTTAGGCGTGCGTGTGAGTCCTAAAGGTAAAGTGACCTGGGTTTACCGCGTTACCTATCTAGGTAAAGCCATAAAAATGAAACTTGGCGAATACCCAGCTATGAAGATGCGAGATGCATTGCGCGAGCGTGAAAAGAAAGCTGAGTTAGTTATCTTAGGCATCGACCCAAGAACAGGCATCAACCCTTCAGACAAAGCCCTACCAAGTACTGTAGATGACTTAATCGACTATTGGGTTGAACACCACGGCAAAGATAACGTAAAGCAGTGGCAAGCACTTGAGAAGATGTTTAGAACAGACATCAGCCCATATTTAGGTCAGCGCCAAGCCAAACACCTAGAACTGACCGACTACATGCCAGTATTTCAAAAGGCTAAGAATCGTGTGAGTGCAAAACATTCAGCAAATCTTATGTCACGCTTTAAACAAGTGCTCTCTTATGCTGTTCGTCACGGTTTACTTAAATACAACATGCTTGCAGAAGTAAAGAAAGCCGATGTAGGTGCACCAACAGACACCAAAAAGAGTAAGCAGACAGAAGCTGGCATTAAAGCACTATGGAAAGCCATTGACGACATCGGTGTGCATGAGAGCAACAAAAACTTCTTACGCCTTATGATGATATTCGCGAACCGCAGTAATGAGCTGCGTTTAGCGAAGAAGCAAGATTTCGATTTAGAAGCACTAGTGTGGACAGTACCAGCAGAGAACAACAAGATCAGGAAAAAGCAGGGCGGGGCAATTCGACGCGCGATTCCGCCATTGGCAGAAGAAGTGATTCGAAACCAGTTTGCCATTTATCCTGATCTTGAAATCATGTTCCCCCCAGTGAAAGTGGAAGCCGATAGGCCAATGGCCGAGAACGTGCCCGTAGAGTTTGGCCGTAAACTGGCTGATGCGATAGAGGCGGCGGGTTTCCCTAGAACGACCAATCATGACATGCGAAGAACGGCTCGTAATATGTGGGAAGCGATGGGTGTTCCATTTCATGTGGCAGAAACTATGCTAGGTCACAAAGTGCACCGTGGCGTACAGAGCCACTATTTGGATTACGACTATTTATATGAGCAGAGAGAATCTTATAGTTTATGGGCTGCTTTTATTAAGTGTGAAAATGGATAGTTTTAGTTTTAGTTGTAGTAACTCACAATTGGACAAAACTTTGCCAGTGCTTTTGCTAAATTAGCAAACCACGAATAATCACAGGTATGGCAAAGTTGTTGTGAAGAGCTAGTGCGATGAATAGCATAGCACTAGCAAAAGTATTGGTTTAGGTACGCACTAAGTGCGATTACGCTAAATTACCGAAGATCTTGGTGAATTTCTCAAAGTCTAAGATTGTATTATCTTCAATCCATAAAAAGTAATCACTTTGCCAGAGCTGAGTTTTCTTTGCTGAATTGGAAAACACTTTTGTTTTTAGCTCTCCACGGCTAGATGTCCATGGTGGAAACACTCTGAATGCCATTTTACCTTTAGCTTTATCTGAGGTAATGATTTTTTTATTAATCAAAACAGATAAAGGGAAGATAAACATCCCTCTTTTCGAAGATTCGTAATCATTAACCTCAACAAAAAGATAATCTAGATCATTCTTATCGTAAGGCATGGTTCTTCTAGATTCAGTGCTATTTTCATCTGGTCTCTTCCATATTGATAGAAAATTGCCGGGCCTATCTGGTGTAAGGTTCCCCTTTCGATAGATAACTTTCTTTTTATCGATAGAGAATTCAAGAGCCTCATATTTACTATTCTGAGGGTATTGGTCTAACACTACGGGATGGGTTAATTCATACCCTTTAGATGTCAAATTATGACGTAAGAAAAAATCCACATCAATGAGGTATTTACACTGAGTCAAAATATTTCCTTTTAATAAAAAACGATGCAGCATCCTAACTCTTCGAAGGTTCGTAATAAACCATTGGATTACTCTCTAAAACCACCTTGTAAGTTTATGACGCCTTCAAATCGATTGATAGAGCAAGAATTATCGAGTTGCTTTGAGCTAAAAACAGCACTCTAACACCCATTTTTCAATCTTTGTGAGTTCTGGGTGCCAGATTAGTTCTATTTGGTCAAACACTGCTCACCTGTGAATGTAGACTTTTTGGCGAAACCAATTTAGGGGCAAAAGTTTGTTAGCGGATGTTCTAAATTAGTCACTGAATAACTAGAAGTATGTAAAGTCACCTAACTCGGGGTTCACTTTTGATAGTGAACCCCATCTTTAAAAATTGTTGCACTTCAAACTTGATGCGAGGCTTGTCCTAACACGCGCTCTATAAAAGTTGCCTTTTTTCGGCGATATTCATTATGAGACCAACCTGTGCAAGACATTTTCAGTTCATTGTACTGTTGAACTAAATCAGAATTTTCGCGGAGTTTGTCTCTAAACCCCACAAAGCAGTCAAACTCCGAACCATTCGCCACAACCTGGAAAGCTACGTCCTCACCTGAATTACTTTCCAGCATGCAAAGCTCTGGAGTTCTTAACGTATTAGATTTTTCGTTGAAGCCTAAGGTCGAAAGTAGCTTTACTGCTTTCTCTAATTTGCTTCCGTCAACACCAACGAGTATATCTAGGTCACCTTTAGAGACAGCATTAGGGATAGAAGAAGCTCCAACATGCTCAATCACTGCGTCTGGAATCAAAGTAGCTATCTCAAGTTCGTATTTACGATACAGAGCTTCGCAAGATGCCTGATATTTATCTGCTTTGTAAAACTTCATATTTTCTCCCAAAGGCGTAGTTTTTAAGGTGTGGCGCGCGCAATGCCGAAGCTCTCGCGTATTACCGTATATACTTAACACAACGCACAGTACAAATACCAAGTGTTGCTAATTACTCTTCTTAGCGTCTTGTTAAATGCCAGTTCACCAAGTCCATTTTTATATCAGTTTAAAGGCTGGACACGGTGTCGCTTGACGATACTTCAACTGGCCAATAAGTACCTGTAAAAGACCAAGCCGAACAACGTTTAGCATAGTCGCTGATTTCGCCTGACGGTGCCATTAAAGCAGACTCATCTTTAAGCAGTTGAACAGAAGGCTCAAGTTGAATACATTCATAATTCTGCGAATGAATTCAAAAGCCTGAAGGCTTCTCTGTGCTCATCATGTGAACGATGGAAGTGAAGTCAAAACTGATATCCGATTTACCGACTTCAGAGAAACTAGGATGAATTAACCGCTCTATATCAGCTCGACTCTGACGAATTTCATACTGATGAAGCTCGATTTCTCGTTAAAATAAGATATCCATCTATTCTCCTGAGCTGGTAAGGCATATAACGCCTTCGTACAGTGCGCACTTTGTCTGCTTATGTTCAATCGTGCATACCTCCTTGAATCAGTGCAACCTCTTGTATTTAGAGGTTTTATCATTGAAGTGTCGCGAAATGAGTAAGAATTACATTTTTCGAGAGTTAGAGTGCCAAATGACGAAGGAAGAGGTCGCAGAACTGTGTTTTAAAACTGTGAGGACTGTCACGGGTTGGGATGAGGGAAAACCGATACCTCCTGAGTGTAAAAGGCTTATGCGTATGGCAAAAGGTCGGGAACTCAGCGTAAGTGATGAGTAAACGCGCCATAAACCC
>NZ_JBFRVM010000194.1:0-1659 GCF_041475145.1 Vibrio sp. 10N.222.49.A3 | reverse complement strand
CATTGCCTTTTTGATACAGCGAGATAGCGTTATTGGCTTTAAATCCCTGACGGCTTGATACGCGATTAAGCATCACCACTTTACTGCTCGATTGTTTGGCTTTATCGGTGAGGGCCAACAACTCATTGGCACTCATCTTATTGGCGTCATCGATGAGCAAGACGTCTTTATTGGTCAGCGGCGTATCGCTTTGCAGTAAGCTGTGGGTGGTGTGTCTCTGCTCTGGTGAAAAGAGCTGGCCGACCCAGGCGCTGAGTGTCTGACTCTTGCGCTGTACGCTCTCCATGCCCTCTGTCTTGGCTTTCACGCTTTGGGAGACCAACTGGACGCGTTTACCACTGTGATTGCCTACATTGAGTAGCAGCTGCGCAATATCTTGTGATGAGCCGTGTACATTGACCACGTGGAACTGTTTGGTGGAGTGGTACAGGTCGGTCAGTATACGCTGCTGGTTTTCAGAGATAGCGAGCTTGTTGAGCGTGCTGGATTCAACGTGGGTGCGCATGTGATGCGCCCGGCCTTGGGTGCTGTCGATAAGCGCTTTCTCGTTATCAATTAAGCCTTTGGTGGTGTATTGCCCTTTGTGATTGAGTCCTATCAAGTCGCCTTGTTTAATCATTTCATCCGCGACTTTTTTGATATCAAGGGCGTTGAGTTGCACGCCGCCTTTGGTGAACTCTGAGGCAGTCAGTTCAATGATTTTTTCTAGGTGTAACGCGGTGCTGTATTGCCCTAGATGGTCAATGGCTCTGCTGATGGCGGCTTGGGTTTCACCAAGTGGTGGGGTGTTTTGCGCTTCTTTTACTTGTTGCGCCATGGTGACAAGCTCTGCAGGCTCATACCCTTGCTCTTTTACGGTGCTTTGCCACTGTTTGTTGAGGCTGTCACTGCTCTGGTAGGTTTTGCTTTTACGAGTATCGAGGTTGGCTACGTCTTTCGCCGCGCGAGAGTCAAAGCCTAAATCGAGTGTGCGTTGGTCAATTTGTTGTTTGCGAGTGGATGACGCATCAAGAATAGGCTGAGGGACACCGCTGATTTCGAACTGACCGTTGCCGACGCCTCGCGTGGAATAACCGAGTGCTTGTGCATCTTTAGCCAATTGGCTCTGGTACAAGATACCGTAGTATTTTTGGAAGTTGTAAATGCGCTCGCCAGTCCCGTTAATCACGCCCCCTTTTTGTTTTAGGCTGGATGCAAGCGTGCGAAGTTTTCCTTCTTGGTCGCGTGTCATGTTAGCGGCTAGCGCGTGCGAGTGGACTTGTGGGTCGTTTTCACGGCTTGTCTTATGGCGCACGACCGCAAATATCATCGAGTCGGTGTTGTGAAACTCGCGCGCTCCCTCTTTGTTGATGGTAGTGAATTGTGCCACGTCTCTTTCAAGCTCAGTTAAGGCGAATTTTACGGCGTTATTGTGTGCTTCAATGAGTCGATTATCGCCACTTACAAGCGCAAGAACACTGACGGTTTTAGGTGCAGAAAAGGTCAGGTCGAAGCCCGATTTATGATCATCTCGTTTTCCTTTAATGGTTTCACCGCCAAGACTGCCTGAGAGTACCGATTCTAGGGTGGCTTGCTCTACGGGTTTACCCGCCAGTCCCGCTTCGATGGCCAGCTTGCCATGCCAGAAGGTGTTTTCTTCTTGGTCTTTTTCCTTGAGGT
>NZ_JBFRVM010000193.1:0-44427 GCF_041475145.1 Vibrio sp. 10N.222.49.A3 | reverse complement strand
GTTTATGGCGCGTTTACAAAACAACCAGTTTTTGCTGTTTATTGAAACTTCTTATCGTATAGATTAGACCCGCTGCGGTAATAAAAGCAGCGACACCATCAGCAGATAACAACTCCCAAAATTTCTGTAGATATTCCACTTATTCTACCTTTTTTCATTGAAACACATAACATTTTACTATCGTGCCAGCACGAATTGATGTATTCAGCATATCTCACCAAACATCTCTAACCAACTGAAAGTATGCATATAATTCAGTTTTAATCTAATTTCTAGTTAAAAAACGAGCAAGCACATATTGCTTACGATTCAAAGCACGTTATCAATCAAAAACTTTCCTTTAGTTATCTATTACTCAATAGCTTAGAAATAGTTGAACAACATATTCGTGCGTAAGTGTGATTGAAGGTCAGTCTGTTGTGGATTAGAAAATTTAGCCACATTGTTGGAACTCTAGGCATGAAGAAAAGTAAGGCAAGTTGCAGGATTTGAAACTGAGCTCAATCCTTCTCTGGCTCACTTTGGGGCACAAACGTTCTAGCTGTCATGTTCACGTTGATCGTATTGGCACATATCTGGACAGCTTAATAGCGCTTTTCTTACAGTTCAGTATTGATTGTGTAAGTTGCTTTGGAGATTTACCTGTTTCTTATATCAAACCAGTGACATAGTTAACAGATTGATATTGATTAATATACCTAATAAAAACGCGGAGTTATCATTCACCGATTACTTTACGTATTTCACTAGGACATTCTCATGAAGTTAAATTTGGTTCTTAACCACACAAATCAAGTCGAGCGATCAAAGTTTGTAAATTGCATCGATAAGCTATGCCAAGACAGCAAAGGAGATTCTGATTTAACCAAACAACTCGAGAAAATCGATGGCCAACTTAAAGCAGCATCAGGCAATGAAATCACGCAATTATTTAGTCTAATTCAGTCTCTTTTCCAAAAGCATCTAAAAGAACAAATCGCTATCGGCGGACCTCAAGTGTCTTTACTTATCAATATCCTAGTCAGAGATGGGAATTGCATTGCTACCATTCCTTGGATTGAAAATCTTTATGCCAAAGAATATACCGAAATTGATGAGCTAAGCCAAAGCCTCATCAAAGAGATTGAAGAAAATGACTCAAGCGACTTTGAGCGATTGAATCGCCTAGATATATACCGTGAGTGCATGAAAACAGCATTTAACAACGATTTAAGGTCTAATCGCACCGCAAAGATATCTGAAGATGAACGAAGCATCTTAAATGTCTTAGCTGAACGTCTAGCGCTTTCAAGAGAGGAAATTCATGCGATTGAACACTCTGTCGACCCAATTCCAGAACTAGGTATTGAAAGTGCATTAGAGTACCTTCGAGAAAACGGTGTCATCCTTATCAACCGCCGTCGCTCTGAAATTATGATTGCCGATGAAGTTATCGAATCTCTTCATGACGTTCTTGGCAAAGAGCTGCATGATAAATATGTCCTTCGCATTCTAAGGTCACTTTCTGATGCTGATCTCTCCAATATACTCAAAAACCACGGCTACAAAATTCGTGGCATTGAAAGACAAGAAAAAATAACCACAATTTCGCACTCTGGCTTATCAATCAGAAGTATTTTAATGACAGATCTTCACGCTGAAGATGCCACTCAAAATCAGAGAAAAGAACGAATCAAGCAACTCATTGAAGATATGGACCTCGATATTTCAAGAATAGGGACAAGGCTACAAGACCGCATTGATGTTTTAATTGAACACCTAAGGTCGTCAGAAGAAGAAGAGTTTAACGTACTTAGTGTAAGTGGCTATAAAGAACTACTCGAAGCACTGTCTCAAAACGAATTAAATGTTGAAGATAGGATTCGAGCAGACTTCGAAATTGAGAACAAAGAGACGCTCGACCCTGAACGCCTCAAAGCACTAAGTATCACACCATTGGATATCCTTTATCTCTATAGTAATGATGAGATTAAGACTATCCGCAATGATATGAATTTGCCTCGACGTGGCAACCCTAGAAGCCAAATTATCGAGAGCTTTGCCAGTGCCAATGATCGACTCATCGAAAACTATCATCTTTTGGCCTGTCGTGACCTTCAAGGACTTCAATCAGCAGGTATTGATATCAAAGAAGCAGATATCGGTGTGAAATTTGAGGAGGCGACTCGTTCGATTCTAGAGCAACTAGGCATGACTGTTGATGAGGATTTGAGAAAAGATATCAACACAGCTAAAGACAAGGCTGACATCATCATTTCGTTAGAAAATGATGATGTTATCGTTGGTGAAGCAAAGTCATTTAAGAATGGACAATTTTCCAAATACTCTTCAACGTCTAGACAAGTTAAAGCATATGTTAAGCGCTGTGAAGCCAACGGGCATCGGGTCGCTCAAGTACTTATTGTTGCACCTGCATTTTCTGATGACTTTGTTGATGCAGCTGATATGGATACAGAGATAAACATTTCTTTACTAGAAGCTGAGGGATTACAGAAAATTCTAGTCGCATTTAAACAGCGTAGAAACCCCAATTTTTCACCTAAATTATTGACTAAAGGTGGGCTACTGAAAGCTGACTTGATCTCCAAATCAATCTAAACACTGTTTATTGTCCGTTGAAACCTAGGGGTTACCGCTAGGTCTTTAATTTCTCTATCATTTTAAAGTCTTGATGAACTAGAGCCAGATAGTTCACCTTCGTTAAGTCTAATATTGAGGTATAGGCAAGGCCTGAAAAAGCTAGACATTCTACTGGCATGAGGAAAAGTCAGTCAAATGACGCTAAGCAGAAGTATACGGTCAACCCGTCGTAAGAAGGTTTGGGGCAAAAAATGAGCCAGCCGTGACTGACTCAAGGGAAGCTCTGTTAGTTACTTGATCGGAATATAGATTTCGGTTTTCAAATTCTCAGGTTTAGTTCGTCTTGGGTCTCGATTCAGGTACACCTCAAAGCATGGTTGGTCTCGCAGTTCAAACCCGCTGTCTGGTAGCCATTTCAAGAGTAAATAACTGTATGCTTCAGTGAGTTTCTCGTAAGTACCTTTGTGTAAGGCCTTGGCATATTTGCCACCTAAAATTGTCTTGCGCTCGATACATCCATCCTATTTCGACATAGGTAGTGTCCTACACTGCGAGACTCAATGATTTTCCATTATTGCTAATTTGTCTGAAAGTTTAGATTCAAGACCGTTTTGCGAATGATAAGCCCAATACGATCAATCTCTATGATAAATGATCAGACGTTATTGGAAGTGCTCAAACTAAAATGTCCTCCGACAGGGATTGATAAAGTAATCGCGTTTCTGTCGGTGAGGTCACCTTCTATTATCGCAAAACAGACAGCTCAAAATTTATAAAATAATTGTTATGATATCTTATGTGAAATGTTAATGATTACTCCTCGTTTAATAGTTTCACTAAAGCTATTAGATGTAAGATTAAATAGGTAAACCACCTAACTGATTGAATCATTGACGGATCCTGTTGATTTTATGATGAGAGAAGGTGGAGCGAGTGAGTAGTCATGTCTCCGAGGTGATAGAAAACAAAGACAGTTTTGAACGCCTGTTTTCGATCAAAATCCCGCGTCGCAAGTGGTTTGGTTGGAAAGGCATTGAACTGCGCTTGGTGTTGGCATTGGCTATGTTATCGATGACAACCATCTTCCTTTCGGTTGTTTCTAGCTTTACTTTTGACGATCTAAACCAACGCCTCGTTGAATTAAAAGAGAGTGAAATCCCCGCCTTAGATAACGCTGCACGCCTCAATGACATGGTGCGTGTGATTATCACGACCTCATCTCAGCTCAGTGACGCTGAATCGAATATAGAACGTAAGCAGGCGATGCTCAAAATTGAAGAGGCCATTTCAGTGATGAATAGCGTTATGGTTCAGTTTCCTGATTATCACGCCTATTTTAAAGATCTTATCGCCCAAGTTAATAATAGTCTGAGCCTGTTGTATCAAAGTGAGATTGAGTCAGAACAACTCAATCAAGAACTTCGTAATTTGCTTGAGGGTTTTTATCCTCTGTTGCAACAAGCCAGTGACTCACTTGACAGTTTGCCTGACCCAGCCAAAGATCAAATCCAATATACTCAGTTGAAATCTCTGCTTTATTATCAATTAGGCTTAGTAGAGAAGCTGTATAACGACTCAAGCTTTAATGAGCTCGATTACACCAGTTACCGTCTAGAACAAGTCGGGGAAGAGTGGTGGAAGCTCTGGGTCAGTGGTGATTTAAGAAGTGATTTTCCTGAGTTAGATCATCAACTCACAGTGATCTATAACCTTGCCTCAAGTGATAGCAGCTTGTATGGGATGAAAAACAAAGCGCTCGATCATCTCTATCAAGAGCAATACTTCCTGCAAAACAGCCGCGAGCATTTGAACCAATTAACCGTGCAGATCGAAAGCAACACTAGCAAGGTGAATAGCAATATTGACCAATCGATTCAGCAGGCGCAGCTGTCTTTACAATCGAACCAACAACTCTCTCTTTTTCTTTCTCTGTTTAGCGTGTTGGCTGCCGCTGCCATTTCGTGGTTCTACGTGCGTAAGAGTATTTTAGAAAGGCTTTTACAGCTCAAAGACAACATGTTCGCGATTTCTACCGGCCATTTAGATACCGAGGTTTCCATTCGTGGCAAAGACGAAGTAACACAAATGGCTAAGTACCTAAAGGTATTCCAGACCACGGCTAAAGTTGTTAAGCAAACCAATCGTAAATTAGAGGCGGAGGTAGAAGAACGTACCTTAGCCGAAGCTAAACTACGAGTGACTCAAGATGAGTTGATCCAAGCAGGAAAACTGGCTGCATTGGGACAATTAAGTGTCGGGATCACGCACGAGATCAATCAACCTCTGACCGCAGTAAACAGTCACGTTCGAAGCGCGCAGCTTTGGTTAGGCAAGCAAAGGCCAGACAGGGCAGAAGAGAACCTAAAAAAGATCGAGATTTTGTTAGACAAAGTGGCTGCGATTACTCGTCACCTAAAGGCCTTCTCACGTAAGAGTGATGGCAAGATTGATAACGTTGAATTGAATAAGGTGATTGGTGATGCGATTGACCTGTTTGAAACCCGACAGAGCGCTGTGTCGATTCAGTATTCGCCCCAAAGCAGCCAGATGGTTCGAGCTAACAACATTCGCTTAGAACAGGTACTGGTGAATTTGATCAGCAATGCTCTGGATGCGATTGAGCATAAAGAGCAGCCTCAACTTAGTATTGCAACGCAAGAGCTTTCGAACACCATTCAGATTTTGGTGATGGACAACGGGTTAGGGATACCTGAAGAGGACATTCCGCATCTGTTTGACCCATTTTATACGCGCAAGACAACAGGTAAGGGGCTTGGGCTTGGTTTGTCTATCGCATACAACATCATAAAAGACTTTGGCGGCTCGATTCACGTGGAATCGGTTGAACACCAAGGCACCACCTTTATCGTCACTCTACCAAAAGGCACAGGTTCATGATTTCAGAAAAACACATAGTTCTTATCGACGATGAAATAGATGTCGTCGAAGCCGTGAGCGAAATGTTAGAGCTAGAAGGGTTTAGCGTTACCACTTTTACCGACCCTAACCTTGGCCTTAAATCGCTCAAAGCAAACAGCCAGTCGGTTGTATTGTGTGATGTACGAATGCCACAGGTGGATGGGCTTACGTTACTGAGTTCAATTCAACATAGAGCCGCTAACGTTCCTGTATTGTTGATGAGTGGCCATGGCGATATTCCCATGGCGATAGAGGCAATGAAGCTAGGGGCGTTCGACTTTTTAGAAAAGCCACTGAATGCGAGTGAGTTGGTAGAGAAGCTCGATTTAGCGTTGGCACAGTCTCAGCACAATTGCCCAGCAGCTACAGACGGTGATGAGGAAGCTGAGTTACCGATTGAATCTGTGGTTATTGGCCAATCAAAAGCGATGGATACGATACGCAAGCAAGTGCTCGCACTGTCTCATACTGGTGTTGATACCATCATCAACGGCGAAACAGGAACGGGCAAAGAGGTGATTGCTCGCGCCTTGCATCAATTTAGCCGTCGTAAGGCGAAGCCCTTTGTCGCGATCAACTGTGGCGGCATGACTGAAAGCATTATCGAAAGTGAGTTGTTTGGTCATGAAGCGGGTTCGTTTACCAGTGCCAACAAGAAGCGCATTGGAAAAATAGAACAAGCCAATGGCGGAACTCTGTTCCTTGATGAAATCGAAAGCATGCCAATTGCGGTGCAAATTAAACTGTTGCGCGTCATTCAAGAAAGAATGATTGAGCGCGTTGGTGGTAACGAGTTAATCCCGGTCGATATTGTGGTGGTAGCCGCCAGCAAAGCTGATCTCGCGAGCCTGAGTGAAACGGGGGAGTTCAGAGCCGATCTCTTCTATCGTCTTAATATTGCTAGCTTAAACCTTCCCGCATTGCGTCAACGCAAAGAAGACATTCAGGTGTTATTCCGCCATTTTGTGATTCAAGCGAGTCATAAATACAAGACGCGTCCGTCAACGATTTACCCTGAACAAATACAGCAGCTATGTCGACACGAATGGCCGGGTAACGTGCGTGAATTACGCAATGTCGCCGACCGATTTGTACTTGGTATTGTTGGTGATGGCTTCGATCTTCAATCACCAATTTGTGAAACGTCCGGAGAAGATTTTGCCTTTGAAAAACAGATGGAGCAGTACGAACGAAATGTTCTGACTGAGGCGCTTATTGAAAGCGCTGGCAACATTAACGAGGTATCAAGCAAGCTGAATTTACCGCGTAAAACCCTTTATCGAAAAATGAAGAAACACCAATTGGATAAAGAGAGCTTCAAGGCCTAGCTGGTTCATCCATTCGCTTAATAAAAGCACAAGACAACAATGACCCAATTAACTTTTAGTCGAATGGTTAACCGTTTCAAGTGATTGTAATAAAAGGGCTTTAACATTTGGCACAATGCGTGCAATTACTACGTTGTGGCATACGTTCACATGAGGTTATTCGGTGCTGAGTCAAAATATATATGACAGCTATCTATATATGACAGCTATCCAACACCGAATGATCGAATAAAGGAAGTTAGAAAAATAATTGCTTGTTGCAAGGAGATACAAACATGAAGCAAATACTGAAAGGTTCGATTGCTCTGATACTAGGCGTGAGCTCGATGACGGCATGGGCCGCAGCAGAATCAGCCGACTTAGGTCCTCGTCCCCTCTTTTTAGTGAACAATATGGATGAGAGCCCTTTGAAAACCAAACTGTTGAGTTGCAGTGAAGGACCTTTTCATCGTAGTGATTTTTCTATTGGACATCGCGGAGCTGCGATGCAGTTTCCTGAGCACACTAAGGAATCTTATTTAGCGGCGATTCAAATGGGCGCAGGCGTTGTCGAGTGTGATGTGACCTTCACCAAAGATAAGGCGTTGGTATGCCGTCACTCGCAAAGTGATCTGCACACGACGACCGATGTATTAGCACACCCAGATCTTGCGAAGAAGTGCTCAACCCCGTTTACACCAGCTAATCCAGCGACAGGCGAAGATGCTCAGGTTGAGTGCCGTACTTCTGATTTCACGCTGGCTGAGTTTAAGACGCTCAAAGGTAAAATGGATGGTGCGAACCCAAAAGCCACCACGGTTGAAGAGTACATGAACGGGACTCCAGGTTGGAGAACCGATCTTTACAGCCAAAGTGGCACACTGATGACACACGCAGAAAGTGCAGCACTCTTTAAAGAGCACGGCGTGAAGGTGACTCCTGAGCTAAAATCGGCGGCGGTAGAAATGCCTTTCAATGGCTTTAGCCAAGAGATGTACGCGCAGAAGCTGGTGGATGAGCTGAAAGAGGCGGGTTTTGAGCCTTCAGAGACTTACCTACAGTCATTCAACTTAGATGATGTTAAGTACTGGGTTAATGAGACGCCTAAGTTCGGTAAGCAAGCCGTTTATCTTGACGACCGTGTCTATGAGCAAGCGGACTTTGTCGCGTCTGTTGAAAACATGAAGGAGCTACACGATGCGGGCGTGAATATCATCGCACCACCTCTGTTTGCTTTGGTTGAGTTAGGTGAGAACAACGAATTGGTTGCGTCTAACTACGCAAAACTGGCAAAAGATGCTGATCTTGAGATTATTGCATGGACACTGGAACGTTCTGGCCCGCTAGCGCAAGGCGGTGGTTGGTATTACAAGAGCGTGAAAGATGGCATCAACAATGATGGCGATATGATGAAAATGCTTGATGTGTTGGCACAAGATGTTGGTGTGATGGGCGTATTCAGCGATTGGCCTGCAACGGTAACTTATTACGCTAACTGCATGGACAGCGACGCATAGGCGATTCTGAGAGCGCTGTTACGCCTGCTAATTATAGCGTTTGTATAGAGAGCGCTTAGCCAAAGAATAATAAGAGAAAAAGCAGTGAACCAAAGAGCCTTCGGGCTCTTTTTTTACCACTGAAATTGGCGGGACATAAATGACCCAAATGATGAGTTTTTAGTTGGACACTTATGACTCAAAAGTAATTTGAAAGTGTGGGATTTTATTTAAGTTACTGAAATTACAGGTATAAAAAGGTGGCACAAAGGCTGCAATAACGAAGGTGACTTTCAACAATAAGTAAAAGTAAGGTTTGAATATGAAAATCAGTGTTAAAGGACTGTTAATCGCTAGCTCATTACTACTTCCTTCAATGGCTATGGCAAGCGACTGCTCTAGCCGTGGTGTGTTAGACGATCGATACTGTGATGAAAACCAAGATTTGGTCGCCGATTCACCAAAGAATCCAGATGAGTGGAACGATCCAAGTACGCTTGTGTTTACTTACACGCCAGTAGAAGACCCTGCGTTGTACAAAGATGCGTTTGCGGATTTCCAAGCTCACCTAAGTAAAATTACAGGTAAGCGAGTGATTTACTACACAGTTCACTCGAACTCTGCACAAGTAGAAGCGATGCGTTCTGGTCGACTGCATGTTGCGGGTTTCTCTACGGGCCCAACAGGCTACGCAGTTAATTTAGCAGGTTACGTTCCAATTGCGGTGAAGGGCGATGAGTCTGGCTTCCAAGGCTACAACCTAATCACGATTGTGCGTAAAGACAGCGGCATTAACAAAATGTCTGATCTGAAAGGCAAAAAGGTTGCACACACTTCTGCATCTTCCAACTCTGGCAACCTAGCTCCTCGTGCGTTATTCCCAGCGAAAGGCCTAGTGCCAGATGAAGATTACAAGGTGCTTTACTCAGGTAAGCATGACCAATCGATTCTAGGTGTCTTCAATGGAGATTATGACGCAGCACCTGTGGCATCGGACGTGTACGATCGTATGGTAGCAGCAGGTCGTGTTGACGATTCTGAACTGAAGATTATCTACCGTAGCCCACGCTTCCCAACGTCTGCGTTTGGCTATGCTTACAACCTAAAACCAGAACTGGTTGAGAAGATCAACGAAGCTTTCTTTAGCTACCGCTTTACACCAGAGATGAGCGCATCGTTTAAAGGTGCCGATCGTTTCTCTCCAATCAGCTACAAAGAAGAGTGGGATGTGATTCGTGATATTGCTCATGCGACAGGTACGGCTTACACCAAAACAGGCCTTAAGAAGTTAGCTGAAAAAGATGCGGCTAAACGCGCGAAGAAAAAAGCCGCTGAGTTAGCAAAACAAGCAAACAACGGCTAATTCTTTTTCTATTAGAAGACTAAGTTTTCGAAAGACTTAGTTCTTTAAAAACACCTACCTTAACTAAAAATCTATGCCCTCGCGGGTAGGGCATAGATCATTCTAAAATTCGCACAAGGAAATGCAGTATGGCCGTAGCAAGCTATGAAGGAATAAAGATAAACAACCTTTTCCACGAATACGTGGCAGGCAAGCCAATCCTTAAAGGCATTAATATTGATATCGATGAGCCAGGCATCATCGCGATCATTGGCCCATCTGGTACCGGTAAAAGTACGCTTCTGCGCTGTATCAACCGACTCAACGATCCAAGCCAAGGTGAAATCATTTTTGATGGCGCAGACCTAACTCAATTAAAAGGCCAAGCGCTACGTAAACAGCGTCGACATATCGGTATGGTGTTTCAAGAATATAACCTCGTGGAACGTTTAACGGTTATCGAGAACGTGTTGAGTGGCCGTTTGGGTTACATGACCGCTTGGAATGCATGGCGTCGTAACTACTCTGCGCAAGACCTCGCCAAAGCGTTCGAGTTACTTGAATTTGTTGGCCTACAAGACTTTGCTAACCAACGTGCCGACAGTTTATCGGGCGGCCAAAGACAGCGTGTCGGTATCGCTCGCGCCGTTATGCAAGACCCATATATCTTATTGGCGGATGAACCGACGTCATCACTCGACCCGAAAACAGCGGTTGAGATAATGGAGTTGATGGAGACATTCGCAGAACAGAAAAACATTCCCGTGTTGGTTAACATCCACGATGTGAACTTAGCCAAGCGTTATGCCAAGCGCATCATCGGCATGTGTAACGGTAAAGTTCATTATGACGGTAGCCCTGAAGGGATCTCAGAAGAAGATCTAAAAATCATTTACGGGGGTGAGTCATGGCTGGATTAAACCCAAGCTCGTCGCCAAGCGTTTCATCAAGCACATCGTCAGCGAAGCATGAAAACCCGTTCAAAACCTCATGGACTAACCGAGCTATTATCGCTGCGATAGTTGCTTATCTGTTTTACAGTTTCTCGACGTTAGGGCTGACCTTTGATCGTTTGCTCATCGGTTTTGGTGAAAGTGATCGGTTACTATCAAGAATGTTCCCGCCAGATTTCTCGCGTACTAACCTACTGCTAAGTGGCTTAGCGGAGAGCTTACAGATAGCGATCATTTCGAGTTTCTTCGGCATCATCATCTCATTGTTTCTTGGCTTACTTGCTGCAAGAAACATGATGCCTTCGATTGTATCGACACCTATTCGTGGCTTCATCGCACTGTGTCGTTCTTTCCACCCAGTGATCATCGCAATTCTATTCGTGAAAGCGGTCGGCTTTGGTGCCCTTGCGGGGATCCTGACTTTAGTATTCGCATCGATTGGTTTTATTGCCAAGCTTTTTGCTGAAGCAATTGAAGAGATCTCTTTTAAACCGGTTGAAGCGATTAAAGCAACCGGTGCCAGTTTTATCAGCGTCATTTTGTATGCGGTAATGCCTCAAGTGTTTACTCGTTTTATTGGCTTTGCTAGTTACCAGTTGGATTCAAATCTACGTAACTCAACCATGGTTGGCATTGTGGGTGCGGGCGGCCTTGGTGGTACGCTTTTCTCTGCATTCCAACGCTTCGACTACGACTTTGTCGCCGCTATTTTGATCACCATCATCGCATTGATTCTTGTGGGTGAATTTCTTTCCAACATTGTTAGGAGAATCTTCTAATGACAACTGCATCTATCGATAAAGAGTGGCAGCGCTTTACACCAAACGAACGCGTGGCTCGATTTGCCGTTTACCTTAGCTTAGTGTGTGCGATTGTTTGGTCTTGGCAAACCGTTGAAGTGATTCCTGAGTTCCTATACGACGCGCCAGCCCAGTTTGCCGACATGTTCGAGCGTATGGTGCCAATGGATTACGCGTTCTATCCTGAGTCGATTCACGCAGCGATGATTGAGACACTGCACATCGCGACGTTAGGTACCTTGTTTACCTTGGTATTTGCTATCCCTTTGGCGCTGATGAACGCGCCAAATATCACTCCGAATAAAGCCTTGAACTGGATTGCTCAATTCTTTCTCGTGTCTTCACGTTCTGTGAACTCATTGGTTTGGGCATTGCTGTTCATCGCACTGTTTGGCCCCGGTGTTCTCGCAGGCATTATGGCAATTGCCATTCGTAGTATCGGCTTTGTAGGGAAGCTGTTAGCGGAAGCAATTGCTGAAGTGAACATGGGGCCTATTGAAGCTTTACGCGCGACAGGCGCTTCTTGGATGAGCGTTTTACTTAAAGGTTATTGGCCACAAGTGATGCCCGCGTTCTATTCCATTGTGTTGTTTCGTTGGGACATCAATGTGCGTGAATCTGCGGTATTGGGTTTGGTGGGCGCTGGTGGTATTGGCGTGGTGCTCAACGATGCGCAGAACCTTTTTGAGTGGCAAAAAGTATCAATGGTGTTGGTGAGTATTTTTGCAGTGGTTATCGTTGCAGAAGCGGTGGTGATCCACATCCGTAATAAACTCATATAAACATATGGTGCAATGCAGCGTGTTTTGTGTGATGTGTCAAAGTTAAGAGCTTATCTAGCATTTTGAAGCTCAAACGACCCTAGGTACTTCGGTCTACCTAGCGGTCGTTTTTTTATGTTGTTTGAATGGGCAGAAAGCTTGTTTAGACAAGGATGGTTAGCTTTTCGCTGTCTCACTTTTAAGCGTCAGAAGTGCATCCACAAATTCTGCAAACCCATAGCCACCCGGCTGCGACATCACCTGACTTGGATGATGATCTAACTTATCCCAATAATGCTGAATGTTAGCCACGCCAACGGTGAGCGGTAGTGATTCGAACATCTGTTGATCATTCATTGAATCGCCGACATAACACGCTTGCTTGTGGATTTGTTCAAGCGATAGGCCTTTATTAGCCAGAAAACGATGTACTGCGTTTTTCTTTGAGTGTTCGCCATACCAAGCATTGATATGAATCGAACTTGCCGTCGCGTGTGCGCCTAAAGCATGTATTCTTTCAAGTACCACTTGCACTATTTCAGGGTCAACAGGTTCACGGTTTTGGCCGATATCAATCGCGACCTCACACAAGCGGTAAGATTGATCCAGAGTTAGGGATAGATCTGGGTAACTCAACAAGATCGCTTCAACTTGTTGTTTTAGCTTTGCTTGGTTCTGACGCACTTGTTCTAAAGGTGTTTCCGATGAAAGCTGTAATGCACCATCTTGTTTCTCTAATAAGAAGGCGCCGTTCTCTCCAAGCACGGCATCGACAGGCCATAGTTGTGCAATATGATCACACCAACCCGCACAAGCGCCAGTCACCGCGACCACTTTGATTCCATTGTCTCTTAGCTTTTGTAACGCAATCAAGGTTTCAGGAGGGAGTGAGCCTTGCCAAGTGAGCGTGTCATCGACGTCGGTTAATACCCAGTTGATGTGCTTCCAGTTATTGCCTAGTTGGTGTTCCATCTAAAAACTCACTATTCCACTGATTGAGGTGTAGATCGAAAAAGCCAGCAACGCATGCTGGCTTTGGAATTCTTGTGCGCTTCTATTCGTCAGTGCGCTTTAACTATTAGTCGAGTTATACCAGTTTCATCTCTTGGATGATGTCTGAAGCAATTTCTGGCTTCGTGCTCGTTGGTTTCTCGTGTAAGTCTGATTTCAATTGTCCCTTACGGTTACTTAGGCCTGCTTCAAGTTTCTTGAGTGCTGAAGCGATAGCTGGATACATAACGTCATCTGTAGCTTTTGCGTTTACACGTACACCTTCGTAGTTGGTGAACACTTCAACCTGGTGTTGACCATGTTCTTTTGTGATGATGATGTCGCAGCTGATCAGTGATGGGAAATGGTTAGATATCTTCTCGAATTTACCTTCGATGTCTTTGCGTGACTCGTCGTTAATTGATACATGATGTGTTTGAACATTTATTTTCATAAATCATACCTTTCCAATGACTGTGTCATTTAAACGTAGCAAACATCGGTTAGTTTAACCAACTGCGAAATAGCACATGTGTGATTCACTTCAGTGTTATCAAATAATCTCCCTTTACTCCCTTGAAAGTCCGAAGAACTGATCGCATATTATGTTTCGTGTTTTCAATACATGTTCAAAAATACCTCACTCGCGAAGCATTCCTCTAATCTACCTTGCCAGCCTAGGTTTTATCGCCTTAACCAAACGTCAGCTCAAATACTTATTCTAGTTTAAGTTTTATAAATCATTGCTAGTTTGATGCCGATATTGCTTTCTTATTAAATCACTGCAGTTGATATAAAAAGTATGGTTTATATAAAAAAGCAAAGCTCCGTGAATGCGACTATTGAATAAGGCAACTCTTGGTTGCCTTTATAGCGCCATCTGGTTTTAGCAATAGCTATTCTTCAAATTGGTAAGAAGAGGGCACCACAATGACGCCTTGTTTCGATATGTGAAAGCGTTTAGCGTCGGCAAGGTTATCAATACCGATTTGGGTGCCATCTGGCACTTTGACGTTCTTATCTATGATGCAGTTTTGTATGTGGCAATTTTTCCCAATCTCAACATCTTCAAACAGAATACTATCAATCACAATCGCGGCATTACTGACTTTCACTTTAGGAAAGAAGATAGAGTTTTGCGCAGAGCCGCCTTCGATCACTACGCCATTCGCTATCATCGAGTTGATGAATATTCCTTGGTTTCCTTCTACAGAAGCAATGGTGCGTGCAGGTGGCAGTTGTGGCTCGTAGGTGCGAATTGCCCAATCTGGTTGGTATAAATCTATAGGTGAGGCTGGCTTTAACAGATCCATATTAGACTGGTAGTAAGAGTCGATGGTACCCACATCTCTCCAGTACGCATCTTGGGTCACTCGGCCTTCTTCGTCGCCAAACTTATACGCGTAAACACTGTTGTTGCCGACCAATTTAGGAATAATGTCTTTACCGAAATCATGGCTTGAATTCGGATCTTCGGCATCCGCCAGTAGTGCTTGAGTCAGAACTTCCTTATCAAAGATGTAAATCCCCATTGAAGCCATGCTTCGGGTCGGTCTACCGGGCACGCTGGCGGGGTAGCGTGGCTTTTCGGTAAAGTTATTGATCTCTAGAGATTCATCTATCTCCATCACACCAAATTCTTTGGCTTCATCAATCGAAACCTCCATGCACGCTACGGTTAGATCGGCCTCGTTCTTTTTATGTTGCTTGAGCATTGGCGCGTAATCCATGCGATAGATATGGTCGCCTGATAACACCACTACATGCTTAGCTTCGCTACGAGAAAGCAGATACAAGTTTTGATAAATCGCATCGGCAGTACCGCTATACCAACTATCACCTGTACGCATTTGTGGGGGGACATTGGTGATGTATTCGCCGAGCTCGGGGTTAAGCACCGACCAACCATCTCTTAAATGTTTTTGTAAAGAGTGAGACTTGTACTGAGTCAGCACCAAAATTTGGCGCAGCCCAGAGTGTAAGCAGTTCGCGAGCGTGAAATCGATGATTCGATATTTACCGCCAAAAGGTACCGCAGGTTTTGCACGGTTATCGGTAAGGGGAGAAAGCCGAGAGCCTACACCGCCGGCCAGAACGATTGTTAGAGTGTCTTGCATAGTCAGAACCTCAATGTATTTATGATTATGAACATCGACTTGCAAGCACTAAGCCAAATGTAACTCATTGAATATTAAACGAGGTGAGAGTGATTATTGTGGAAGTGCACCAAATTGATGCGTACGAGATATTGGATTGCTCTATTTTGATCCAAATAGACCCGGGCAAGGTGAAGGGGTTAAATTAACAAAATGACGCACGGGAAAGTTGCATTACAAAACTGTCAATAAAATGAAGCGATAAAGTGATCAAGTCGATGCAAATTTACATAAGTTCTCACAAGTTTTCACAAATTGATTTCCATCAATAAAGTAGGGTTATTATATGCTACCTTGCACGCAAAATAAGAAATGATTACTCATTCACCAATAACGATTAAGCCCTCAAAAGGAAATTATAATGAAAAAAACAGTATGTGGTATTGCGGTTGTTGCGGCTCTTATGTCAACTAGTGCTTTTGCTCATAAAGAAGGTGATTTCATCATCCGTGCTGGTGCCGCAATAGTGTCTCCTAACGATAGCAGTGGAGATGTTTTGGAGACATCGGGTTCAAAATTTGGTGTGGATTCAAACACCCAACTTGGATTGACATTTGGCTACATGTTTACAGACAACATCAGTCTCGAGATTCTTGCAGCGACGCCGTTCTCCCATACAATTTCTACAAACCATGGTGGTTTAGGTGATATCGCCGAGACAAAACATTTACCACCAACGTTGATGGTTCAGTACTACTTCGGCGAAGCAAACAGCAAGTTCCGTCCTTACGTAGGTGCTGGTATTAACTACACCGTATTCTTTGACGAAGAGCTTAATGGTGCGGCTAAAGATGCTGGTTTAAGTGACTTGTCCCTTGATGATTCGTGGGGACTGGCTGCGAATGTTGGTATGGATTACATGATCAACGACGACTGGTTTTTAAACGCATCCGTCTGGTACGCAGACATCGATACTACAGCCAAGTACAAGGCTGGTGGGAAACAGTACTCAACAGACGTTGATATTGATCCATGGGTATTCATGATTGGTGGTGGTTACAACTTCTAATCAACATCTTTAGTTTGTTAAAAGCGCTCAAGCACCAGCCAGCTTGGGCGCTTTTTTATTGATAAGTGATCAATTTAACACTTGCTTCACAATTGCATAGTATTTAATTGCACAATATTCGATCGCATGTAATGTTTGAACGGCTCAAAAAACGAACAGAAAATAAAGCCTGTAGTTAGGTGTATATCTAATTACGGTTAATAATCAAGGAGATGATTGTGCTTAAACGTAACTTATTAGTAGCTTTACTCGCGATTCTGCCTACGATGGCAAGTGCAGAAAACTATTCAATCGGTACAGGCGGTCAAAGTGGTATCTATTACCCATTTGGTGGCGCATTAGCTAAAGTCTGGTCTGAAAACGTACCGGATGTGAATGCAAAAGCAGAAGTGACAGCAGCGTCAGTCGAGAACACCATCAAGGTTGTACGTGGCGATATGATCGCCGGGATTGCAATGGGTAACGTGGTTCTGGATGCCTACAATGGCGAAGGTAAATTTCCTAAGAAAATGCCAGTGAAAACGCTGTTTGCTCTATATCCAAATCTAGTTCATACCATCACTCTTAAAAACTCTGGTATTGATTCATTATCGCAACTCAAAGGTAAACGTGTTTCCCTTGGGGCCCCTGCTAGTGGTACGGCAGTAACATCTGCAGCACTACTTGAGTCGATGGGTATTGATGTGAAAAAAGATATTGATGCGGTTTACCTTAATTACTCAGAAACCACTAATGCTTTGGCGAATGGTCAAATCGATGTGGGTTTCATTGTTGGTGGTCAAGGTGTTGGCGCGGTAACACAGATTGCGTTAACTCACGACGTTAAGGTGATTTCTATCTCTGAAGAAGAGAGTGCTAACTTCATGAGACAATATCCAGCCTACAGTGCTTACGACATTCCAGCAGGTGTTTACAATAAGGTTGATCCAGTATCGACACTTAGTGTGTGGAACGTATTGGTGGTTAATGCCAACATGAGTGATGACATGGCTTACAATCTGACTAAAGCCGCTTTTGAGAATATCGGTGATATTCGTAAAGTCGTGAAAATGGCTGAAATGACCACACCAGAGAATGCTTCTCGACTGCAAGGCGTACCGATTCATGCTGGTGCTCAGAAGTACCTAGATTCGGTAAGCAAGTAACATCTCTACCTCAGGGCAAGTGAAATCTCACTTGCCCTTTTTATCAATTCGTTCTTATCCAGCAGGCATTAATATGGATATTACCCCTGATAATCAAAATGCGTCACCCCAACTATTACCCTATGGAAAACTCGTGAAAACAATGGGCTATTTGACTTTAGTTGTTGCAGTAGCACTGTCGGCTTTTCAGATATGGCAAGGCGTGAGTTCAACGATCTCGGCAACCTATTTTAGACCCATCCACTTGTGTTGGGTATTGGTATTGATCTTCCTTCACTTTCCATTGCTCTCTAACCGAAAGAACAAGCTCTTTATTGTGGGCAAGCTGATCGATGTGATCTTGTGTGCCGTGGTGGTGTTTGCTGGCTACCGTTTATGGATATTCGATTATAACGACATCAATCATCTGTTTTATGGCCTTCAATTTGCTGACATGTTTGCTGGTAGTGCTTTGTTGGTACTGCTGCTAGAAGGATGCCGACGTACTGTTGGTTGGGTGATGGTGTTAATCGCAGTGTTGTTCCTTGCGTATAGCGCGTTCGGTGACATGCTGCCAAGTGGTTTTTCTATTAAGGCTTACACGCTACAAGAGCTGATTCAGTTCCAGATTTACTCCGCTAATGGTGTATTTGGTTCTGCGTTAGGGATCGCCGCGACAACGGTATTCATCTTTGTGTTGTTTGGTGCATTTCTAGAGGTGACCGGAGCCGGTAAATTCTTTATTGATCTCGCATTCTCAATCGCCGGTAAATACCGTGGCGGCCCTGCGAAAGCCGCGGTATTGGCATCGGCAGGTTTGGGTTCTATTTCTGGTTCTGCGATAGCGAATACGGTGACCACAGGCTCAATTACGATCCCTATGATGAAGAAGCTCGGTTATAAACCAGAGCAAGCCGCAGGTATTGAAGCTGCCGCCTCTACGGGTGGGCAAATTATGCCACCAATTATGGGGGCTGGTGCGTTCGTGATGGCGCAGTTTACTGGTGTGCCTTACAGCGAAATCATGATCGCATCGATTGCTCCTGCTATTTTATACTTTTTCTGTACTTTGCTTTACGTTCATCTAATGGCGTGCAAGTTGAACCTCAAAGCTGTAAGCAGAACAGAAGCCGTGGTTTCGGTGATGAAAGATGGCGCTCACCACCTGATTCCGTTGATCTTGATAACGGCACTCTTAATGATGGCTTACTCACCGTTGCTAGTTGGTGTTGCGGGTTGCAGTGCAATTCTACTAACCGCGGCGCTGCGTAAACACAGTCGAATCGGATTGAAGAAATTCATTGAAGGGATGAAAAATGGTGCACTGATGGCGTTGCCGATTTCTGCAGCGTGTGGTGCGGCGGGCATTATTGTTGGTGTGGTAGGGCAAACAGGAATCGGTTTGCAGTTTACTCAGTTTGTGATGGACTTCTCTGGTGGCTACATGCTTATTGCATTGGGCTTAATCAGTTTAGTGGCTTTAATTTTGGGTATGGGCTTACCTGTAACAGCGGCGTATATTGTGTTGGCGGTTATGGCTGTACCAATGCTAAGCGATTTTGGCTTACCATTGTTAACTGCTCACCTTATCGTATTTTGGCTGTCTCAAACCTCGAACGTAACGCCACCTATAGCCTTGGCTGCTTTTGCTGGGGCTGGTGTAGCGAATGCTAACCCAATGAAATCTTCGGTAGAAGCGTTCAAGTTGGCGGGTGGTCTGTTCATCATCCCAATTATGATGGCATACACAAGCCTTGTGAATCCTGACGACGGAATACCAGCGTTGCTTTTGTCAATCGTCCAGACGCTGACTATTATTGTCGCGATAGCGATCGCAATTGAAGGGTATTTGATTCGTTCACTGAGCATGGTTGAGCGCTTAGCAGCATTACTTGCCATTCCACTATTGTTACTCAATCCATTCGGGCTAGGACCTTTGGGGATTGTAATTATTGTCGCACTGATTGTGATTCAATGGCGTGGTCGAGAGGTCGCAAAACAAACCTAGTGTTTATCGAGTTCGGACAAAAGAAAAAAGGGACCTTTACTATGTATAGTAAAAGTCCCTTTCTCTATACGTCAATTAAACAAAGACGTTACGTAAGTTAATCACTGAAACTTACGGTTGTTGCTTAGTTGGTGCTAGAGCAATCTCACGGATACATACATTCTGTGGTTGTTGGTAAGCGTACGATACCGCGCGAGCAATATCGTCAGCAGCCAGTACGCCGCCCATGTCTTCTTTCCAAGAATCGTAACCGTCTTTGATTTCTTGAGATGTAGTGTGAGACAGAAGTTCAGTCTCTACAGCACCCGGTGCGATAGTGGTAACACGAACATTTGAAGCAGCAACTTCTTCACGAACGTTCTCAGAAATAGCGTGTACCGCGAATTTAGTACCACAGTAAGCAGCGTGGCTTGGGAATGTTTTCTTACCCGCGATTGAGCTGATGTTGATGATAGTACCTGTATTGCGTTCCATCATAGGAGCAAGTACAGATTGCATGCCGTTTAGAAGGCCAATCACGTTCACGTCGAACATTGTCTTCCACTCTTGAGCGTCTTGAGTATCGATTTGACCAAGAAGCATTGCACCAGCGTTGTTGATAAGCGCGTCTACAGGGCCAAATTTCGCTTCACCTTGAGCGATTGCTGCATCAAAAGACGCTTTGTCTGTTACGTCTACTTTTACTGACAGTGAGTTTGGTAGGTTCAGCGCTTCAAGGCGGTCAACACGACGAGCTAAAAGTAGCAGAGGGTGACCTTCATCGCTTAGACGACGAGCGATTGCTTCACCAATACCAGAGCTTGCACCTGTAATTACGATTAGTTTTTTCATTTTATTTCCTCTGTACTTTAATTGCGTCGGTTGGCTACGACGTGTTGTTTAAGTGCATTCGAATCAAGTGCTTGTTGCCTTGCTTCGTTGCGATGGAAGTATATTAAGGAAAATAGCATTGTTGATATATAGCGCTTTACTTGAAACACTGTTGCTGTGGTGCAACAATAAAGGCGTCTATCTCATAACTTCATTAGTAAGCTGGTGACTATGCTCAATCAAATTAACCTGTCTGATATTCGCTCCTTCGTGCTTATCGCTCGTTTAGGTAATTTCACCAAAGCGGCAGAGGAGTTGGATGTGTCTCGTTCCCACGTATCACGCCAAGTGAGTAGCCTAGAAAAGCAGATGGGTGTAACACTGTTTATCCGCACCACTCGAACCTTGAGGCTGACGCACGCAGGGCAAGATCTGTACGCGAGATGTGAGCAAGCCCTCGATAACATAGACCAAGCTCTGATTGCTGCTGTGGACGATGTCGAAGAAGTACGTGGCGACATAAAAGTAAACTGTGTCGGTGGTTATCTTGGTGAAGTGATCATCGCGGATTTGGTCAATGAGTTCATGCAACTCTACCCAGACATCAGCATTAGCCTTGATTTCAGTAGTAACCGAGTCGACTTGATTGAAGACGCGTTTGATATCGCTTTTCGCATGGGAAGCTTAGAAGACGCGGGCTTTATCGCAAGAAAGCTTTTAGACATTGAGATGGGAACACTCGCGAGCCCTGATTATTTTGCTCGTAAAGGAAAGCCAAGCCATCCTAAGGATCTGATCCACCATGACTGCTTAACGGGATCGGTGCGTAAGTGGAGTTTTCAAGCACTGGACGACACCAAGAAAACGGTCGATGTGCATGTGACGGGCAGACTGCAATGTAAAAATGGGCGAGTGTTGGTGCAGGGCGCGAAGTCGGGCAACGGAATTATTCGTGTACCAACCATCTATTGCTTACAAGAACTGAACGACGGGCAATTACTGCAAGTGTTTGAAGAATGGGTAGTGCCTAAGGTCGACTTTTCAGCGATCTACCATCGAGACCGCTATCAACCAAGCCGAATCCGAACCTTCATTGATTTTGTCAAAGGTCGCTTTGAGCAAATGCCAGTGAGCTAAATAGTGCGTGTTATCCATTATTTGGTATTGAGCGGATTTGCTTGGGCTTACATCTCGTCGATTTCGTTTTGCAGGTTTTCCAGCTGGTCTAGAATCAACAAGAACTTCTCACCGAACGGTGTCACTTGGTACTCCACTCTTGGTGGCAGTTCGTTGAACATTTGCTTATCTAAAATCCCGAATTCTACATTTCGCTTCAAACATTCATTCAATACCTTTGTAGATAGCCCTTCTACTGAGCGCACCATTTCACCGGGGCGATTAGTGCCATTTGCCAGTAATTGGTAAACCGTTAGCGACCATTTACAGCCGTAGATGGTTTCTACCATGCGAGCGGAACGCTCTGGTGCTGATTTTCTTGAAAAAAAGTTTTCCTGATTTTTCATAAAGATGTACCAATAAGTACCTACCTAACCGATTTGTACTTACTATTCATAGTGTTAGTTCAAAGCCTAAGATTACCACGTTCACATGACTTAGGAGATAACAAAATGAACTTCACTAAAAATGGTATTGCAGTAGTAATCGGTGGCACAAGTGGTATGGGCTTTGAAACAGCGAAGCAGTTAGTCGCTCAAAACATCCATGTGTTGGTTGTCGGCAATAACCCAACTAAGTTAGATAAAGCGGTGTCAGAATTGCAATCGTTAGGTCACGCTTCAGGCTGGCAAGCTAACCTTTATGATGATGCAAGTGTGTCTCGCCTTATTGCGCATTTAGAGTCGCTCGAAGAAGGCATTGGTTACCTTGTGAATGCGGCGGGTTACTTCAACCCTAAAGCGTTTATCGAGCACCAAGAATCTGATTACGAGCAATACATGCAGCTTAATAAAGCAACCTTCTTCATCACTCAAGCGATAAGTAAATTGATGATCAAGAACGGTGGTGGCAGTGTGGTTAACGTTGGCTCTATGTGGGGGAAGCAGGCAATCAAAGCGACGCCATCTTCTGCCTATTCAATGGCTAAAGCTGGCCTGCACGCATTAACACAGCACATGGCAATGGAACTGGCTGAACATAATATTCGTGTGAATGCGGTTTCTCCGGCTGTGGTTAAAACACCGATTTACGAATCTTTCATTAAACCTGAAGAAGTGGATCAAGCGCTAGAAGGTTTCAACGCATTCCATCCGATTGGCCGAGTCGGTTTGCCGAAAGACATCGCCAATAGCATCTCTTTCTTACTGTCAGACAGTGCAGATTGGGTAACGGGTGCAATCTGGGATGTTGATGGCGGTGTGATAGCTGGCCGCAATTAATTAGGCTTCTGTTAAGGTGGCTGTCGCGCAGGAAAAATGCAGCGAGATGGCCTCCTGGATGAGTATTCGCGTAGAATAAAAGCTAGAAAGATAATAAGAATAATTAAAACGATAACAAGAGTAAGGTCGCCATTATGTTCAACATGGACTTTTCAAAAAAGCTGGTTATTGAAACCGAATCATTAGGCTGGATTGCAAGCCCTGCCAAAGGGGTTTGGCGTAAGCCGCTTGAAAGAGAAGAGAAAGAATCGGGCCACACGACCAGTGTTGTGAAGTACGATCCTGAATCTTCGTTTTCTGAGCACCCGCATCCGCAAGGCGAAGAGATATTCGTATTAGAGGGTGTGTTCTCAGATGAAACTGGAGATTTCCCTGCGGGCACTTATATCCGTAATCCCCCGGGCAGTGCGCATTCTCCATCAAGCAAAGATGGCTGCACGATCTTGGTGAAGCTTAATCAGTTTGATGCGAGAGACTTAACTCAAGTTCGTATCAATACCCTAGAAACGGAATGGCTTCCGGGCATCGGTGGCTTACAAGTGATGCCGCTACATGTTTTTGAGCACGAAAATGTGGCCTTGGTGAAATGGCCCGTTGGTGAGCGCTTTCAGCCACACCGTCATTTTGGTGGTGAAGAGATCTTTGTGTTGTCAGGCACTTTTAAAGATGAACATGGCGTGTATCCAAAACACACTTGGATGCGTAGCCCTCATATGAGCGAGCATTTCCCTTATGTGGAAGAAGAGACGGTTATCCTAGTGAAAACGGGTCACTTGCCATTGGATTAAAGGAATGCTCAATATAAAGATGAGAAAGCCGCATTGTTGTGAACAAGCGGCTTTTTTAGTTTTTATATATGAATTGACTAGTAAGCGACACCAATACGTTGACGTGGGAACTTGCCAGCTTCGAGCTCATCAATCATCGCAATCGCGTAGTCGCTGACTGAAATTTTGCTGTTGCCATCTTCGTCGGTGAGCAGCTGATCACCACCTGTGCGGTAGGTTGATAGCTTATCGCCCGGGAAAATTTCTGCTGCAGGGCTAACAAACGTCCAGTTAACCTCGCTGTTCGATTGCTTGAACACTTCAAGAGCTTCACCCTGTGCTAGTGCTTCGTTTTTGTAATCTGCTGGGAAGTCAGGAACGGTCACTAACGGTACGTTTGGCGCCACTTCTAATGAACCTGCACCGCCAACCCAAAGCAGGCGCTCGATACCAATGCTTGGCAGTGTCTCAAGCAGCTTAGTCGCTGTGCTTTTTACGATGTCGTGATTACCCAAAGCACGTCCGCCAATCGAAGTGATTACTGCATCAACGCCGGATAGTACGGTTGCAAGGCTTGCTGCTTCATCTTGTAAATCAAATGAACGAACCTCAACATTGTTTATTTCTACACGGCTTGCATCTCTTACGACTGCAACAACCTCGTGACCACGAGATTGAGCTTCTTGAGCAATGTGACTACCAATCCAACCAGATGCGCCTAATACTGCAATTTTCATAATGTCTCTCCAATTATCTAATTTATTGAGTCTGTTTCTCGACAGCCATTGCAGTCTAATAGCTCACTAGGTTGCGATAAATATCGTAAAATGATGTAGATTGTATCTATACAGTTATCTAATAGGCTTGGTTAAGTCGGCAAGGGAGAGTGTGATGGACAGGTTGACGGCGATGCGTAGCTTTGTTGAAGTCGCAAATTGCGCCAGTTTTACTCAAGCAGCAGAGCATTTGGACATGAGCCGTTTACAGGTTTCACGGCATGTTCAAGAGATCGAAGGGTGGTTAAAACAAAGGTTACTGCACAGAACTACTCGTAAGGTCAGTTTGACAGCGGCAGGAGAGATTGCGCTGCAACGTTGCGAGAAGATACTCCATGAAACCGCAGAGCTAGAAGTCACTTCACTCAATCAAACCGACGATCTTTCAGGGGTAATTCGAATTGCAGCGCCGATTGGTTTAACTCAAAACATGCTGTTGGATGTGGTTGAGCAATTCACAGAGCGTCACCCTAATATCACGGTCGAGTTGTTTGCCTCAGACCGTTTTGCGCAGCTGGTGGATGAGAGAATAGATATTGCCCTTCGCTATACTGACCAACCTGACGATAGTTTGATTGCTCGAAAGCTCATGGAAATTGATTCAGTGGTGTGTGCCTCTCAAGTCTACCTAGACAAGTACGGAGAACCTGAAACGGTCGAAGCACTTCGACAGCATAACTGCTTTCGCCATTTGAGTGTTTCTAAGTGGGATTTCGTTAAGGATAACCAGCACTATTCGGTTGAGGTGTCTGGCACTATCAAGGCTAACGATGTTGGGGTATTAACTCGCGCCGCACAGCATGGAAAAGGGATTGTTCGCTTACCTTGTGATTTAGCCAATCCGTTGATTGCAGAAGGGAAATTGAAACGAATATTGGATGACTTTGTTTCACCCAGCAGTGTGCTTTGGGCGGTGTATCTGTCTCGCAGTTATCAGCTGCCTGTTGTTCGTCAGTTCATTGATTTTGCAGCAGAAGTTTGGTCTAGCGATATTAAGTCTGGTGATGTTTGAGGTTAAATATCTTAAGTACACAAGGCATAAGCAAACAAATACAAAAATCCGATATCAAAGGTGATATCGGATTTGAACTCAATCATTCAGAGTTCCACACGCTCTCCTCTCACGAAGTCTTTACACGTATCTGTGTACCGATAATCGTGTATTTATCACCTTATCGTTGATGCTAGGTAAAGGCTGATACAAGCTTTTGGTAATGTCTGATAATACTTGGTCGTAGACTTGCGATACGACAGTAGAGATATCACTGGTTAACTCGTACATGCTATCTGCTGACTGGGTCGCTTCAGTACTTGATGCGATCTCGGTAAGTGCATGCATCGCACGTGTACAAATGGGTGACCCACTGCTGATAGGGCAGATAATCGATAATTGGTTGAGTTTGCGGTGTGTCTGAGATGCGTAGAATTTGAATCTCGCATACTCCTCAGGCTTCTCCATATCCGCCTTTTCTATCCCAGGGATGGCCATTCTCAACTTGGTAAGGATCTCCATACAATCTAAGATCTGTTGCCAGTTCATGTGGTACTCACGGCTCATGTCTTCTCGTTCTGATTGAATCAGCCAGATGATCATCACTTCATCCATCAAGAACATGCTGTGACGAATCGTTTTTCCATGAATCGATTGATTACGTACTAAGCTACGGTTTTGCCAGTCGCTGTGCATAGCGATGAGTTTGAGGTGATAAATGCGATACATCGGACGGCTGTCAAACGACACATGAGATTGAAGCAGTTCAGATACCTCAAGTATGTTGTCGTAAATCTGATTCACTTTTCGAATTGAGTCGCTCGTCAATTGATACGCCAGAGCATAATGCGTTGCCGCGCGATGTTTGCGTGATAGCAACAATAACTGTCTGAGTAGAACTAAGGTTTCAAACCGGTGTGATAGCGCTGTTTGTCTCTTCTTTGAGAAATGAAACAGCGCTGCAAGTACTAATAGGGATAAACCCACTGAAATAACGACCAACATATTCAACTCCTAATATCTGAATACCTACTTAGTGGTAGTTCACGATTTGTGCCAAAATTGATAAACATTATATTTCAACGACTTATATTTTAAGCCCGCTTGTGGATGACCAATACTGGTGCATCACCTCACCATTCGAGTGAGTGCGATAGAAGAGGTTAGAGGTTTTTATAGTTTCTAGACTTTGCTATGGCTGAAGCATAAATAGCTACAATCTGGCTAACCTCTTATGCAAGGTTAGTCAGATTGGGTTACACAGAGATGTACATTCAGTGAGTAGATAGTGAAGGTATGACTAAAGATTTACGGCGAATGTACCACTGAGAAGGCAGATAACCGCGAAGCTCGTTTAGGTCGATAGCCCAATAAGTCGATCGATCCAGAAATCAATAGCTAGATAAATCAATAGCGCGATAAGTCGATCACTTTATTGCATAGCTTACTCAGAGCCAGTCGATCATGGCTGATCAAAATTAGGCCGCAATTAGCTTCTTTCGATACTTCAACAATTAGCCTTAGCGTTTGTGCTGCAGTGATGGGGTCTAATCGTGATGAGGGTTCATCTGCAATTAACAGTTTTGGACTCATTAGTAGCGCTCGTAAAATCGCAAACCTCTGCAATTCTCCTCCGGATACTTGGCTTGATGGACGTTCAAGCAAAGCAGAGTTAAGGCTCAATCTATCTAGAAGTACGGGGATCTTGGAGCGATTTAGCTTGTGAAGCGCACACAAGTCATCAAGCAACGTTTTTAGTGTTGTGTGAGGGGAGTGCGCACTGGGTGGATCTTGGTAAAGCTTGAGGCGTTGTCCTTTTTCGATTTTTTGAAGCCAGTCGATATTGCCGGAAAAGTCGTGATGCAACCCTAGTAAAGTATCGGCGAGAGAAGATTTCCCGCATCCGCTGTCACCATAAACTCCCAGTATTTCACCTTGTGATAATGAGAACGTGAGATCTGAAAAGAGTGTTCTTTGATCGCGGTAAATAGCTAAACTTTCAACTTCAAGCAATGGCTTCTGCCCGCTTTGTATACCAACCTCTGAGGGAGTAGCGTGACTATTTGATTCATTTGAAGGTTGCGAGGAAGTTGGCTGATCAAGATACCAATACTCAGGTTGCGCTTGTATTAGCGCTTTTGTGTAGGCCGCTTGTGGCTGATCTAAAATGGCTTTAGCGTCTCCCCTTTCAACAATTGCCCCTTCTTTCATGACAATGATGTCACCACCTAACATTTTAGCCAGCTTAATGTCGTGAGTGATGGTGAGCAGGCCACCGGGTTTGCCATTTTCAAGTTGTTGGCAGTGAGAAAGGAGAAGTTGCCCAACGTGATCCCGTCGGCTTTCGTCTAAGCCTTTTGTGGGTTCATCGGCAATTAACAGTTTGCCTCCAGCTTGTGTCGCACATAAGTACGCAGCACGTTGCGCCATTCCGCCCGAGAGTTCAAATGGGTGTTTATCTCCATCTTTGCCCAGATCCATTTGTTGAAGTGCATGATGGGTGAGTGTGTCACTCTGGGAACGACCTTCGTTTAAAACCAGCTTATGAACTTCGCTTATCTGCGATCCTATAGTCCGAAGCGGATTGAGTGCTAACCAAGGTTCTTGAGGTAGCAAAGCTATTTCTTTGCCCCAAAACCGTTCTCGATTTAAAGGGTTAAGCTCATCAAACAAAGTAATGTCGCCCTCTGGTTTTAAGGCATCAGGTAATGTGCCGGCGATAGCTGCCGCGATTAGGCTTTTCCCCGCGCCTGTTTCTCCCAAAATGGTGAGCGGACGCTGAGGATATAAATCTAAACTTAAGCTCTGGACTAAGGTTTGAGTATCAGTATGAATCGACAGGTTTTCAATTTTTAACATTGCGTTCATGCTGTTACTCCCTTATCCGCTTGTTTACCTAGTTGCAGTTTTTCTTGTTTAGATCTTGGTTCATTATGCGCATGGTTTTTTGAGGATTGCGTGTGACGTTTTCCTTGAGCTAATAAATGAAAGCTTAATACCAGAAGAAAAACGGTCAGTACCGGTTGAATCAAAACCCAAGGGGCTTGGTGGTAGTAACGGAATAGTTCAACCATCATTAAGCCGAGCTCAGCTTCTGGCGGCTTGAGCCCAACATGTAGAAAGCCTAAAGACGCGAGTGCCAGTATTGAATTACCCGTACCAAAACAGAACAGGGTGAATAAATCATTTCGGCAATCTGGCCACAAGTGACGCTTGAATATATACCAGTGGTTGAACCCATAAAGCCGAGAGGCTTCTACTGCAGGTGACTGAATGAGTGACAACGTTCGGTTGCGTGACACGCGGAAAAAATCCACCCACAGCATGAGCGATATGGCGATATATAGAATGAGGAATGATCCCGGAACCATAGCCGCAAAAAGTAAAACAAGAATTAAGCCGGGCATGGCGAGTATCATGTTCACGTTGAATGAAAAGATTTTATCCCACCATCCTTGCTTCCAGCCGGCTATTACTCCCATTGACGTCCCTAACAACGCTGCGGTGGTAATACTGATTAATGCCATGGAAAGTGAGGTGGTAATGGCGTGGCTTAATCTCGCTAAATTACTGCGTCCAAAATGGTCTCTGCCTAAAGGTTCTTCGACAGAAGGCGTTGTGAATGCAAGGTCTAAATTTTGCTTGGCAATATCACCTTGATAGACAGTCCGTTCTAGCATGACTAGGCATAATAAAGCGGCTAAGATAATCAGACCTAACCATTGCGGTTTTGTTAAATTCATACGATCTTAACCTTCTTTTTTTCGGGTTCTGCTTGTTGTTTATTAGGTGCAAATTTTGAAAATAAAGCAGAGGGTTTATTCGCGCGTTGCCTTGGATCTAATTGGTAGTTAACAAGATCGACTAAGGTATTAATGACCACAAACAAAAGTCCCATCAGCAGAGCAGAACCTTGAATCATTGGAATATCTCGACGGAAAATCGCATGCGCCAATGCATGCCCAATACCTGGCCAGGAGAACAATGACTCGATCATAATGATCCCTTCAATTAACCCGGTTGCTTGAACACCAACAAAAGTAATAACAGGTAAAGCGATGTGTTTATGAGCGTGATGCTGAAAAGCTTGCGCCTCACTGAGTCCTTTTAAACGAGCGAATAAAAAGTGCGGTGCTGTGATGGCATCGTGAGTGGCGTTTCTTATAAGACGACTAGACATTGCAGCCAGCGATAGTGCCAAGGCGAGGGCGGGCAGAACGATAAACTCGACTCGACCAAAGCCTGCCACAGGAAGCCAATTCAGCTGTAACGAAAATATAATCACCAAGGCCAAACCTATTAGAAATACAGGCTGAGCTCTTAAGATGATGGAACCTAATAGCGAGAAGTTGTCTGCAAAAGAGTCGGTCCGTTTTCCACAATAAATACCGATTGGGATGGCAATGAGAAGAGAAATGACGGTCGCGACGACTGCCAATAAAATGGAGTGCCCGAGCTGGTGGCTGATTTCATCAATGACGGGGGTACCACTAATCAATGATGTTCCTAAATCAAAATGGAGAAGATCCCACAGCCATTCGAGGTATAACTGCAAGCCAGAGCGATCAAGCCCTAACTCTTGGTAAACCGCTTGTGCCGCATCTGCATCCACATAATCGTACCCATAACGACCCGCTGCAATTCGAAAAGCAAAGTCGCCGGGTAACAAGCGCATTAAAATGAAAGTGAGTGTTCCGATACTCCAAGCCACAAAGCCGGCTTGGAGTACTCTTCGGATTAAGATATTAATCATTAATCGTCATCTCTGAGATGCGATAGTTGATTTCAAATGGGTCAAATGAGAAGTGGTTAACACGTTCATTCACCGCGACTAATTGAGTGTAGAAAGTCACAGGAATCAGCGGCATTTCTTCCGCTAATATGGATGAAGCCTCTTGAGTCATTAGATTATATTGTTCTTGGTTTGGTTCAACCGATAGACGTTGAAGTAAGCTGCTGAACTCATCAGAAGACCAGTTCATTGGTCCCCAGTCACTGCCTTTATGGCTAGCAAAATCTCGCATCAGTAAGGCTAGGGGATCCGCCGTAGTGCCAAAATTACGCGCCACGAGCGCCATTTCCAAGGTACCGTTTCTGTGCTTTGATGGAATTGCACTTGAGTTATCGATAGAAACATTCACTTGAATACCGACTTCTTTAAGCTGAGCTTGAATCGCGGTTGCTACGATAGGCAGCTCTGGTCTGTCTGAGTAGGTAGTTAAAGTAATATCGAATGTTTTGCCTTCTCGCGAAAGGAGACCTTCCTCATTTTCCTGCCAACCTTGCCCTGCAAGTAATGTTTTCGCTTGGTCGATATTGCGCTGAGTTTGCTCAAGGTTATTGATGTGCCATGCGCCAAGAGAAGGGGCAAACAGTTGATAGGCTTCAGAGCCTGGAACGCGGACGATTTGTTTTGAAATCCCCGTTCGGTCCAAAGCTAAACTGATAGCTTGACGCACATCTGAATGATTCAAAAGTGGGTGTTCATTATTCAACTTAATTAGGATCGTTCTTGGGATGGACTCCATCACCAATTCAACATTCTTTGCTGACTCAAGCAGGTCGATACTGGCTGGGTCGAGTGTGTAAACCAGATCGGCTTGACCGGTTTGTGCTAACAAAGCACGGCTTTCAGAGCGATGACCTGCAAGGTAGTGAACATGTTCAATCGAGGCTTTTGTGCCCCAGTAGTCAGCATTTTTGACAACATGCGCTTTATGAGGAGCTTGTAACTCTTGGATTTTATAAGGACCTGTACCACTCAGTTGTGCAACATTTCCTTGTTGATCAAACGAACTTGGTGCTGCAATCGCTGCTGTGTAATGAGCTAACACTGCCAGCAATGGTCGATAAGGTTGAGATAGTTCTATCACTAGAAGGTTGTCTGAAGCTGATACCTCTTTGATAGGTACACGCTTTAATACGCCAGGTTTTTTTAAAGCGTGAGAAAGAGAAGTTTGAACAGCTTGCGCGGTAAGCGGGGAGCCATCGTGGAACACAACGTCTGGGCGCAATGTGAATTCCCAGCGTAAATTGTTTGCGTTAGTTGTCCATTCTTTCGCTAATAAAGGGGTGACGTTGCCTGACTTATCGATAGCAGTAAGCGCTTCAACGACTTGTAACCGTGTAAATAAATAGCCGTTTTTAGATAAATCTTGGTCGGTAAATTCAAAGGGGCCAGAAATGTTTAGCGTTGTTGGTTGTGTTTCTTTTGATGGTAAAAATATCCATATGAGTAGTGCACTGATGGAAAGTAGCGCCAGTGCGGCAAGCTTTTTCATGCTTTTGTCCTAGTTATGAGTAATTGTTTGCGATGTTATAACATAACAATTGCGTATTGTTAATGATAATAGTTGCTAATTGGCTCGGTTTTTTATCGGACGTGAGTATGAAAAAAGCCCCACTGAAATCAGTGAGGCTCTAATTTTTGTATGCGGTTCTGATTCTAACAGGGTTTATTGGACGGTATCAGTCAGCTGTAAAAGCTGTTTGAGTGACAGTCACTATGCCCTGTTTAAAATAAGCTTGGCTCCATTGGTGAGCCTAGATCTGTTTAGGTCAATGCGCTTGAGTTAATATCGGGATACTAAGCACTAAGCACTAAGCACTAAGCATTAAATATTAAACATTAAGCCAGTTTTAGGTCGAACTCAGTGCGGTACATCACCATATCTTCAATGGTCAGTACAGGCATGTTGTGCATTTTACCGAAAGCAACGATCTCTGGCGCTTTTGCCATCGTGCCGTCTGGGTTGGTAACTTCACACAGTACACCTGCCGATTGAAGACCTGCCATTTGCATTAGATCCACAGTACCTTCTGTGTGACCGCGGCGAGCCAGTACACCACCTTTACGCGCACGCAGTGGGAATACGTGGCCAGGGCGAGCTAGGTCAGTAGGCTTAGCCGTTGGGTTTGCAGCTGTCTTGATCGTTGTTACACGGTCAGCGGCAGAAACACCTGTTGTTACGCCGACTTTTGCTTCGATAGTGACGGTAAACGCAGTTTGGTTTGCGCTGTTGTTATCAACAACCATAGGTGGAAGTTCAAGTTGGTTCGCTTGCTCGTCTGTTAAGCATAAGCACACAATACCGCTGCATTCTCGGATCATAAGCGCCATTTGCGCATTAGTTAGGTGTTCTACTGAGTAGATGATGTCGCCTTCGTTCTCGCGATCTTCATCGTCAAGTAGAAGCACGCCACGACCTTCGCGCAGAGCTTGCAGTGCGTTTTCAACGCGAGTGATTGGTTCGCCAAATTCGGCAAGTAGTGAAGACTGATTCATGGTTAAACTCCTAAAATATCACCAGAATCAGGGCTGTATGAGGGATCTCAACCGAGCACAACAAAGCAGACTCATTACAAGTCGACTTGTACCAATCGTAGTAAACAACTGGTCATTCTAGCTGGTTAAAACCCTTGATAACGGCGTTAAAAATTTTGACTGTAGAATAACTACTTATCGAAAAATTTTGCCTTGTTCTCAAGCGTTTTTCCTGCGCTATCTCTGATCATTTATTTACTGTGATTGGTATTAGCTCATTATGGTTTTATCCAAAACGAAATGCACCCGTCTAAGTTGGAGGCATGAACCTAATAAATAGGTACACCTTTCCAACTTAAACGAGTGTGTTTTCATTCTCTCTCATCCGGACTATGACCGTCGGCTCTGGCATCTCACCAGATCTGCTGACCTCGACGAATCGAGCGCTCGCGGGCTTATCTTTAGATTTTGCTAAAAACATACCGCCGGTGGGGAATTTCGCCCCGCCCTGAGAATAAAAATTAATAATCTGTTTTGCTTTGAAAGCAGACCAGATGGTAATCCTTTCAATAGTGGATTTAAAGGACTGACAGCAAAGTTTTTCAGATTCCAGCCTTATAATCGGGTAAGTGTTCACTTTATCAGCAGAACGTGTCCGGCAGTCTTTAGTGGGATAATGCCTTTGTCTCAGCTGGTTTGAGTGGTCTTTGTTGCTCTATGAACATCAGTGTATGTCGAACATTATTGGTGCTGGCGTGGCCGTTCACTGAATCAATACTCAAGAGGTTCATCAATCGAACATTGTTAGACCATGACGGCTTAATGACCGTTTTGACATAAAATTGATATTGGCAGTGCTAAGCTGCGCTAGCATCCATCCACTTTATCCAAAAGATCTTAGTCATGACATCTCCGTTCTCTAACAAATCCAAAGGCTTATTACTGCTCGTTTTAAGTTTGTCTTCTCTCGTACCGTTTTTGATCTTTGGATCTAATTTTGACTTTGGGGCTGCGGTTTCGCCTTTCCAAGGCGCCTTCATAACGTTTGTGACTTACTCGGCGGGTAATCAAGGATTCTTGGTAACGCTAGCTGTTTTGTCTTTGGTATTGCTCACGATGAAATTTTCCAAAGCTAAGCTCGTCAGCCTTTGTCTGCAGCTCGGCTTGTTGTTGGTTCTCAGCTTTGCAGCAAAAACTTTCTTGAAGCATTCTACAGAAAGCCCGCGTCCTTATTCTGAGTATTTGGTGACGCAAGAAGTCGTTGAAATGCCAGAGCTGTTTTACGAACTGCCATTGGTAGAAAAGAACGCAGCGATTGCATCTGTGCAAGACAAGGTGAGTGAGTGGCGAACACGTCATTGGCTAGGTGAGACTGACTATTCTTTCCCATCTGGGCACATGATTTTCGTTGGCGTGTGTCTGGCGTTCTTTGGCGGCTTGTTCCTAGAAGCGAAACGTTTTTACTTAGTCGGCGGTTTGCTAGTTTGGGCTGGTGGCGTTGCTTATAGTCGTGTTTGGCTTGGTATGCACCGCCCTGAAGACTTAGCTGCGTCTATCGCCTTTGCCGGTTTGATTTACCTATTGGTGCCACTGATTCCGACGCAAAGAATAGAACTTTTGTTACCGATGTTTCTAAGAGATCGCAAATGAGTAATAAACTTGCCTAGAAGAGCTCTGGTGGGGCTTTTGAAAGAGAGGAATAAAAAACCGCCTTCGGAGAAGGCGGCTATTTTAAAGATGACTGCTATTGAAAAACTATAGATGCTATTTGAAACTATAACCTCCATACACTACGGGTTTCATTCTAACTAACTGTTTTAGTAGAAATTAACGTAGTTTAAACATACCAACCATTGATGCCAGTCGTTCGTTTACTTGGGAGATATTGTTGGTTTGCACCAAAGCTTGATCTCCATTTTTGTTGAGTTCATTTACAATGTCACTCAGAGCCACCATGTTACGACTAATTTCCTGAGTGACGCTGCTTTGCTCTTCTGCGGCCGTTGCAATTTGAATACTTAGGTCATTGATCCCCGTTACTTGTGACGTTAGCTCATTTAAGCTGCTGCCCACTTTCTCGGTGTTATTAAAAGTTTCGTCACAAGTCCCTTTCGTCTTATTCATAGACTCTTCAACATTCTTGTTCACTGAAAGCAAACGAGTCAGCGCTTGTTCAATCTGTTGTGTACTCGCTTGTGTTCGACTCGCTAAGGCTCTCACTTCATCCGCTACGACTGCAAACCCACGACCTTGCTCGCCCGCTCGTGCTGCTTCAATCGCTGCATTTAACGCAAGAAGATTGGTCTGTTCAGCGATTTCACCAATCACTGTCAAAATATCACTGATTCCTTTAGTTTCTTGGCTCATGCTTTCTAGGTTCGATGATGTGTTCTCTATCTCAGAAACTAGTGCATTAACCTTCATTTGTGCATCACCGACAGCATTGAGTGATTGCTCCCCGATATCGGACGCGACTTTAGTTGATTGCGCCGTTTCACCTGCATTTTGGGCAACGGCGTCAGCTGTTGAACTCATTTCTTCAATGGCAGTGACAATTTGTTCAGTTTCTTGCACGTGCTGATTCAAAATGTGGTTATTTTCATCTGATTTATGTTCAAGTTGCTGCACATTTTCTTTCAGTTCAGACGATGCTGCGTCAATTTTTAGCATCAAGTCTTGTATATGCTCGATGAATTGGTTTACACCAGATGCGATTTGCCCTAAATCATCGTGTTTCTTTACTTCGAGTCTCTGAGTTAAATCACCATCACCATTTGATAGCCCTGTAATGGTTTCTTTCAACGCTAGGATGGGTTTGTAAAGAATATTGAGAATGAATAACGTGGCAACTACGCTGATCAATAGGTAGACAATCGTGATCATAATTGCTTGCTGTTGAGCGATTTCTAGCGCTGCGAATACGACGCTTTTGTCTAATCCAACAAGTAGGTACCACTCTTTATCACCATAGCTAACCGCATGGCTGAACATCACTTTCTCAACGCCGTTGATACTATAATTAACGATTGTGCTTTCTGAATTTTGTGCTTTTTTTGCAACGTCTTTCAAAGAAGCGTAATCCGTTAATTTAGTGCCCACCTTAACCACATTGGATGTGCTAGCCAGCACCGTCATGTCATTGGTCATCATCATCGAAATAGCACCGTTGAGGTCGATTTCAGAGACAGTGTCACTTAGAACATCGAGTGGAATGTCTGCCAATACCACACCGTTACCAACATCTTTACCAATGCTCACCATTAAGGTACCTGTTGTGGAGTCTGTATATGGGTCTGTATATACAAGGCTTCCTGAACGCTTACCTTCTTTGTACCAAGCTTTACTACGAGGGTCGTAGCTTGGTGGACTTTTGTGATTATCCCAGCCCGGGTAATCGAATGACGCATAAGCATCGCCATTGTCAAAACCTATCATTAAGTTCGCGACATCAGCACCTAATGAGCCCACGCGCATTCGCTCGGCGTGTCTATCTTGATAATTATGTTGACGATAATCAGCAGCTACTTTTGCTACTGCTTGTGTTTTTGCTTCTAGGTAAGTCTCAACCTTATTCCCTTCAATGCGAATACGGTCTTGTGTGCTCTGATAAATAGTGTCAGTGAGTGCTTCCTTCTTACTCTGATATGATAAATAGTTGGCTGAACCGACACTTATTGCGATTATTACTGATACTGCGACTAAAAGAACCTGCTTAAATCCAAGTTGTTTCATATGAATGTCCTTAATACTGAGCGTGCTCATCTGTCTGCCTAATGATTGTGCGAGTATATAGAGATATAGTGAATGCAACTACGCTCTCAATTGAACATTTAGTCTAATTTGAACAGTCTCAGCTCTGTATACAAAAAGCTCATGAAAAAATGGTTTATGCAGTAATGGTTCATTGATGCTGAATGAGAGGGAATCGTGACCGCCAGATAGAGATGTTTACGACAGTGTGGTACTGACTTTAAAGCTTAAATAAGGCGCCGCATTAGGGTATTTGAGCATAATGGATAACGTCACTAGTCAGTCATATGCGCTTGCTTATTGAGATGAGTGAGCTGTCATCAAAATAGTTACAAAACGTAAGCAACCTTCAGTACTTACGCTATCTCTATACTAACCAGCTAAGCCCTGCCAAATGGCAGTAAAGCCACTGATAGAACATAACAGTAAAGAACCAATTCGTATCTTCTCTTTAGGAATGCTTTGCGTGGTCATTAACGCCACTTTGTAACCCAACCAAGCAGCAGGCAGCAAAGGTATGGTGATGATCAAATGGTGCATAGTGAAGAAGCCAATTGGGATCTGAACAATCAACGAAATGATTGAACTAAACACGAAAAACGCAGAAAGGTTACCACGCAGCTGATTGGCATCTTGGTGTTGGAGTAGCAGTGCCATAGGTGGACCACCAATACCTGAACTGGTGCCAAAGAACCCAGAGAAGAATCCTGCAATACCCATCTTGATTGGGGTTGGTTCGAGTCTGAATGGCAGTAGGCTAACAATCACGGCAAATACCACCAATAAGCCTAACCATAATGACAACACGCTCGTTGAAACCATCACCAATAATGCTCCGCCTGCCAATGAGCCCGGAATGCGGCCCAGCAATGCGATTTTTAACCCGCCAATAGAAATGTTTGCACGGTGTTTAAAGGCGTTGAATAAAGAGATAAACAGGCCAACCAAGCAGATAGGCGCAGGTACATAGTCTGGTGAAACCAAAAACAGCAGTGGGGCTGCAACAATGGCCAAACCAAAGCCGATTGCGGTTTGCACAAATGAGCCAGCAAAAATGAGTGCCATTGCGATAAGGACAGTCTGATCTATGTATTCCATAAGCCTGCGGATTAGTTTTAAAGGAGCGAGTGGATACTATAAATTAAAACGAAAAGGATAGTCTTATTATTCAGTGAGGTTTATGCAAATATCGACCGTTTTAATTGGTGAAATAGTGACTAACAAAAAAGCGAGTGAGTATATCAGGATGTTTCCCTTCAATACTCACTCGCTTTATTGGAACGACTTGTTGTTTACGCTAGTGGGGGAGTCAGCGTTAAACGTTAAGCCATTGCCAATTTCAGTCGCTCAATCGGCTTGTCATTGATTGGTAAATGGATAAGCGCTGCCGCAAATGCAAGTACCACGGTTGACCACCAGATTGGCTCGTAAGAACCGTAGTAATCGTAAATACGACCGCCAACCCAAGCGCCTAAGAAGCTACCCACTTGGTGAGTAAAGAACACCAAACCGTACAACGTTGATAGGTAACGGGCACCGAAGATCTGACGAACTAAGCCAGACGTTAGCGGAACTGTACCCAACCAACAGAATCCGATTGCCGCGCCGAAGATAGCCGCAGTTGACTCAGTCACAGGCAGAGTAACAAACGCACCGATAACCACAGTACGCACTAAGTACAGTGCCGACATTACATGGCGTTTGCTGAACTTGTCGCCCATTACACCCCAGAAGTAAGACCCGAAGATGTTGAAGATGCCAACGTAAGCCAGTGCCATCGCAGCGCTACTCGCCGGTAGGTCTTTGTCTGCTAGGTAGCTAGGTAAGTGCGTTGCGATAAACATTACATGGAAACCACACACGAAGAAGCCCGCGTGAATCAACCAGTAACCTTTGTGAGCAAGCGCTTCAGATAGTGCTTCTTTGAGTGTTTGGTTCTCTTCAGCTTGCGCTTGTTTGTTTGAGGCTGCTTTAGGCGCTCGCATAAACAGGGCAAAAGAGATCATGAAACAACAAAGCACGCCAAATACTTGCATTGCACTCTGCCAATCGAATTCGTTCAACATGTATTGTGCGCCTGGAATCACCGCGAACATACCAAATGAACCTGCTGCTGTGGTTAAACCAAATGCCTTAGCTGCGTGCTCTGCAGGTACTACTTTTGCTACGGCACCTAATACGATCACATAGCTCGTCGCACTTAACCCAAGGCCAACCAGTGCGCCTAGTGAAACGTAAAGCATGCTTGATTCGGTAGAAATAGAGGTAAGAAGCAAACCCAAACTGTAAGCACATGCGCCAGCAATAATGATGCGTCTTGCTCCCCATTTGTCAGCAGCCATACCAACAAAAGGTTGGAACACGCCAAACAATAGGTTTTGTAGCGCAATCGCGAAGCTGAAAAACTCGCGACCCGTCCCGAAATGCTCTGAAATTGGCATCATGAAAATGCCGAATGATTGTCTGATCCCTAGACTGATAATAAGTGTGCCTATCCCTAGCCATACCAGTAAAGGAAAACGGAAAATGCTCATTCTAATACTCTTAAATTAATGGTGGTGATGTGGGTGGTCTTGCGCTGACATGTGTTGGTCAGTCATCTCATGGTGATGTTCGTGCCCAGAATGCTCATGAGCTGACTGCTGGTGGCATCCACTGCTCACGGCATGCTGAGCCAAGAGATCAATCAATGGCTGACTGTGATGCACAATAACCAAACTAATGACGAGAAATAGCGTCATTCTGGCCAGTTGGGCAAAAAGAGATTGTGAAAACATAAGGTGTTTACATGCGCTCAATGTTGTAAGAAGTCGCGCATCATAATGACGAGTAGGGTATGTATCAAATGACCATTTGTGATTTAGTCTATGCGTTTTATGCATAGATTTATGCGTCGTTAGAATTAGGGCGAAACGTGACCAATAAATAGGAAAACTCGAAGTTTGCTGGTTAATAGATAGAAGTATGTAATTAAGAATGAAAGTCCAAATGCAAGATTGTAACTGTCTGTTTAATTGAAGGTTTCACAAAACTGTAAAAACTAATATACAAACTAATCACTAATCAACATTGGCCATTCACTCGACTTATCTGTCAAACATCGTAAATTTGGGCATAAATCGTTTCAAAACTACTGAAACGCGATGTTAAAAGATTCAGGGAGAGTCATTCACATGGATAAAGATCATAACCTTCGCGAAAACTTACTGGCACTGATCTTAGGTAGCGCACTGGTTTCACTCGGCGTTATCTTTTTCAACCAAGTCGGTTTGCTCACCGGAGGCACGGCTGGTCTAGCGATCTTCATTACCAAAGTAACAGACCTAAGCTTTGGCCAAGTGTTCTTCGCACTTAACTTACCTTTCTATATTTTGTCGGTTGCTCGTATGGGCTGGCGCTTCACCATCAATACCTTTATCGCGGTTTCGATTGTTTCGTTCGCTGTGGATCACTTGTATCACGTGATTCAGATTGCCGAAATTCATGCATTGTATGCAGCTTTACTTGGTGGTGGCTTGATTGGTACCGGCATGTTGGTGATTTTCCGTCATAAGATGAGCTTAGGTGGCTTCAATATTCTGGCGTTGTTCTTACAAGAACGTTTTGGGATTCGAGCCGGTAAGGTTCAGATGGCTCTGGACTGCACGATTGTTGTGCTTTCTCTGTTCATTGTTGATGTGTCATTGGTTCTTCTGTCTGTGCTTGGTGCGATAGTCACCAACTTGATTCTAGCAATGAATCATAAACCGGGGCGCTATCAACCTGTAGTAAAAGCGGAAGCAGCATAGTTCGGTTCGCTCAAGCACTAGGTTCGCTTAAGCAAAGCGTGATTTGCAAATTATGAAAACAACAAAGCCAGCATCAATTGCTGGCTTTGTTCTATTGAAATAACGGGTTCTATGTAGCGATTAACACTTGCCGCAGCTGGCGTTCGGCTTAAGCTCGCAATCAATCACATTGCCTTGTTGATCAAGGGACAGGTTACAGCACTCTTCAAACAAGTTCTTAAGATCCCCGCGGCTTTTCTGAACACGAGACTTAACGGTTGAGTAGCTGATGTTTTGAGCCTCTGCGATCTCTTTTTGGCTTTGGCCTTTGATATCGACAGCAAGCAGTAATGATGAACTTTGTTCTGGCAGCGCCTGAATAAAAGGTTCAATACACAATGAGAGCTTCTGCTTAAATTCAGAGTCGTGGTCTAAATCGGTAAACCACAGATCTTCAGCATCAATTTGGCTATCGCGTTGTTGGCGTGCATGCTTACGGTAGAAGTCGATAATGGTGTTGTTGGCTAACTGGAACAGCCAAGCCTTAACACTGCTCGCATCTTGTACCTTGTCTAAGTTCTGATAGGTCTTAATCAAGATATCTTGGAGCAAGTCGTCTACATCCGCTGAATTGTTAATCTTTGAATGCAGGAATGACTTTAATGCTTGCTGATATTCGGCCCAGACTTGTTCGAGCTTTAAAGGTGCCTTATTCAAAGGTGCCCCGTTCAAAGGTGCATCAGTTGCACTGTTCATTTACGCAACATTCGTCTTGTAAGAAATCAATCACGCCTTCTAGGCACTCATACTCCGCCACGCAGAATAGAGTTCTTCCTTCTCGTCTTTGGCTGATTAGGCCCGCAGACGCCAAGCTTGATATGTGGTGAGACAAGGTAGAACCGGGAATGCCTAGTTCTTCTTGTAGGCCGCCAACTGCAATGCCTTGGTAGCCAGCTTTAACGACACTCTTATAAATGGTTAGGCGAATAGGGTGCCCCAACTCTTTAAGTGCTTTCGCAACGACTTCTAAGTTCATATTAACTCCTCAAGATTTAATTTCGATGTTAGTCGAAATGTATGTCGAATTCAAATTTAAAAACGGTGGCTGTGTAAGTCATTGAAAAAGTGTGTTTTAGAAAGTTATTTCGATTTTTATCGAAATAAAGCTTGATCTGGAGCTGTTTATTTCTATAATTCGATAATATTCGAAATTAAGGGTTGGTTACTTTTCTCATAGAGCCCGACCTTCAATCCAGTTTGGAGTTAATTATGAGCAATGAAATGTTAACAATGCTAAAAGACGCACTTGATATGTTCGCTTTTTTAGCAGTAGAGCTAATTATCCTTTTCTTAGCGATCAGCTACATTGTTGGGATTCTTCAAGAGTTCCTTACACCAGAAAAGATTCAATCTATCCTGAGCTCACGTAATGGTAATGGTAAGGGTTATGTGGTTGCAGCACTATTGGGTGCAATTACACCTTTCTGTTCATGTTCGACCATTCCTTTCTTAAAAGGATTGCTGCGTGCAAGAGCGGGTTTCGGTCCAATGATGGTGTTCCTATTCGGTAGCCCACTATTGAACCCGGTTATCATTGGTTTGTTCGTGATTACCTTCGGCTGGCAAGTTGCTGTGTTCTACTTCCTTGTAGCAATGACGGTGTCTGTAGTGGCTGGTTACGCACTTGAGAAGCTTGGCTTTGAGCGTTACGTAAAACCTGAAGCGTATGAATCAACAGGTTCAGCTTCAAGCGGTGGCACTAGCTGTGGTGACTCTGCTCCTGAGAAAGCAGCACCGGCTAAAGCGGAATCTTCATGTGGTACAAGTGTATGTGGCGAACCTGCACCAGTAATGACTAAGGAGACATCTTGCTGCGATTCGAAAAAAGAAGAGCCACAAGTCACTGTTTCATGCTGTTCAGCGGATGGAAGCGTAACAGCTGAAATCGTAGAGAAGAAAGAACCTAGCCGTTGGATGAGAATTTGGTTCTCAACTTGGAAAGACTTCAAACAAGTTTTCCCTTACCTGATGATGGGTATCGCGATTGGTTCATTCATCTACGGCTTCATTCCTACAGACCTAATTGCACAGTACGCTGGTGAAGGTATGTGGTATGCGATTCCTGTAGCGGCTGTGATTGGTATTCCACTGTACATTCGTGCTGAAGCGGTAATCCCACTAAGTGCTGCTCTAGTTCAGAAAGGTATGGCGTTGGGTTCAGTAATGGCATTGATTATCGGTAGTGCAGGTGCAAGTTTGACAGAAGTTATCCTACTTAAATCAATCTTCAAGAACCAAATGATTGCAGCATTCCTATTCGTTATCCTAAGCATGGCGATGGGTGCAGGCTTCCTATACAGCTTCATCTTTGGTTAATCAGGTCTGATTTCGAGATAACACCATTGATACCAAACACCATTGATACCAATAGATAGATAATAAAAAAGAGCTCACATAGTTGAGCTCTTTTTTTGCTTAGACTATTAGTTTGGAGATTAGAACCCTCTAATGTCCAGCTCATTGTTGATTAACACAACACACTGAGAAGCAAACAGCATGTTTGGACCTAAGCTGATTTTCTCTGTCCCTAAACGCTTCAAGCTATTGTAGCTTTTCTTCGGCATAGGGATGTGATCAGTAAGAAGGAAACATGGATTTTCAGCAATCTCTGCATCACGGATAAAGTCACCCTTCTTATCCATCATGTATAGCTGGTGGTCTTCGGCCAGTTCTTTGACCAACTTTTCAAAGCTCATGGTACGGACAGTGAGGCCCGGTTCTACCTGACGTGTCTGTTCTTTTGTCATGCCTTGAGAAGCGTCAACCGCTCTTACTACCGCAGATAACAGTGCAGATTCATGAAAGCCGCCAATGTTGGTGATTTCATTTGAATCGAATGTAATGGTACGTGAAAAGTCTTTAGTACTCTCTAGCACAAGGTGCACGGTGACATTCTCACGGTGAGATTGAGCAACGAAGATCGTGTTCATCAGAGTATGAGCCAGAATCTCAGTATGAGCGTCTTGCCCAACACCTTCTAAGATAAGTTTGCTCTCTGTAGGGGCTGCGCGAGCGCGTAATACAAATGAACGCATGGAATGTACCTTGTCAGTATGTGATAAAGCGAAACAGACTTTATCAGCATGAATTGATGAATAACTGAAAATTATGGCGGTATGTAACTCTTTTCTATTAATGAAGTCAAATGGAGTTATGTATAGTACTGACCACAAGAACTATACGTATTAAATAGAGAGTGACCACATTACAAGATGGTAAAGGTTGAAGAGAGACAAGGTTTACATAGATAGTATGCGCAAATTATTAGGTGACTTACATAAGGAAGTAGTCGATGAAGTTACAGAAGATAAATAAAGAAGAATATAGAAAGAAGATGAACCTACTGTTGGTTTCATTGGTTGGGTCACTCGCCTTGTTTGCCATTGTATTCGGTAGCATTCTGATTGAACTTTTTGGTTCAGTTGGATTCGTTACTGGGGAAGCGACAGGTAATTTCCATTTGAATGTACTTGGCGTGATTTTATCAGTCGCACTGAATGCCTTTATCGCGAGTCGTGTGAAAGGGCATGATTACTTTAAGGAAGCGCTTTATGTGTGGAACCTTAAACAAACTCACAATCAAATCTATCGTAAGCTCAAGCGTATTCAACCGAAAGCTGAGCAAGGTGATCGAGAAGCATTAACTATCCTTTACTTCTATTACACTACGCAAAAACAGGTATACAACCTAGATAACAATACATTGACGATAAAAACGGTTCAGCAATCGCTAGATAACATAGTGGAGCTAAGTGAAAAGTGGAGTATCGAACTGGATATAGAGGCATTTTCGAAAGATCTAGTCGCAAAATTCTAAGTTATATGCTCTTGATTGTATGAGCTTTAACCTGTGAAAGAGGGTTTTGACGTAAAAATAGCCGCTTAAGCAACTTTTTTGAATTTTTATTAAAATAGGGGTTGCCATGTTTTCGATGATCTTTATAATGCCGCCTCACTGACATGGCAGACGCCACAAGGCTTCAGCGGTAATCAGTAAGACGGAAGGTTCGAAAGAAATTAATTTTAAAAAGTGTTTGACACTTAAGATTAAATCGCTAGAATTCACGTCCGCTTTCAAAGGTTTCTTTGTAAAAAGAAAGTTTCGATAAGCAAAGCTCTTTAACAATTTAAACCTATCAATCTGTGTGGGCACTCGTTGATGAATATCAAAACGTTTTATCTTCCCTTTTTATAAAGAGAAGTAAAACAGATTCCTCGGAATCAACTTTGGTTTCAATGAACTGAGTGACCAATTCAATTTGGTACAGCCTTGAGCTGTTTGATTTCACTTTTTAAAGTGAAAGCCAAAAAGAGCACAGTCAATTCATTATCATTCTGTTGGAATGATAATAGCTTTAGAATTACATGTTCATGTTTACATGAATATTAGTTTTGAAGTCA